>JADLAI010000167.1 GCA_020848295.1 Flavobacteriales bacterium | reverse complement strand
CGATCAAGAAGGTTGCGGCGGCACCACGGGCAAAGCGGGGCAAGCACGAAGCACCGCCACAAAGGTTGTTCGATGCGATGAAGTGGTTCGGTGCATTCCCGGAACTGGCAGGACCAACGCTGAAGGTGCAACGGCAACTGCGCGATGAGTGGTGAGCGCGTTCTCGTGGATACCAGTGCGATGGTAGACTTCGTGAAAGGGGTGGATGCCGTTGCAGCCGCATTGACAGGCAAGGAGGCACAGATCTCCATCATCACCGAGATCGAATTCCTGTCCTGGCCCGGCCTTTCGGAGGAGCGCATCCCCGAAGCACGTGCCTTCCTCAATGAATATGCCTCGAACGGTATCGGGGATTTCATCCGCGACTACTCCGCCTGGCTCAAGCGCACCTACAAGCTCAAACTGCCCGATGCCGTGATCGCGGCCACCGCCAAGAACTTGAATGTCCCCTTGCTGACGCGCGACAAAGGCTTCAACAAGATCGCACACCTGATCGACGTGCGGTTGATCTGACGGACAGCAGGAACGCAACCTTGCGGAGCTACACCTTCCTGTCCGTGCTGCGCGCAGTGCAGGAAAGGCCCAGGTGCTACAGGGTGTACGAAAACAGCGACAAGCTGAAGATCACCGGGACGGCGGTGAAGAACCTCGGGGAGGCGAAAAGGGCGCTGGAGTCCGTTGTCGCTTAGGCTTTGGCGGGTGAAAGGGGTGGTGGGGGTTAGGCTCCCCGGAATGGCTCCATCCAGTTGTCCGGAAATCCCGGACCACTGAAAACGCACGATCGGTCATGAGTGATCGATCAAGCTCCAACCAGCCTACCTTGCCGCTATCATGACCGACAAGAACGCCGTCACGGTCTTCGAGGAGAAGCAGGTGCGCACCCTGTGGGACGGTGAGCAGGAGAAGTGGTATTTCTCCATCATCGATGTGATCGCGGCCCTCACCGGCAACGAGCGCCCGCGCAAGTACTGGAATGACCTGAAAACCAAGCTGGCCAAGGAAGGCAGCCAGTTGTCCGATAAAATCGGACAACTGAAATTGAGGTCCTCTGACGGCAAGTGGTACGCCACAGACGTGGCCGACACCGAACAACTCTTCCGTCTGATCCAGTCCATCCCCTCTCCCAAGGCCGAACCCTTCAAACTGTGGCTGGCGCAAGTGGCTTCGGAACGGCTCGACGAGATGGCCGACCCGGAGATCACCATCGACCGTGCGCTGGAGCAATACCTGCGGCTGGGGTATTCGGAGAACTGGATCAACCAGCGCCTCAAGAGCATTGAAGTGCGCAAGGAGTTGACCGACGAGTGGAAGAAGCGCGGGATGAAAGAAGGTCTGCACTTCGCCACGCTCACGGACATCATCACCAAGGCGTGGAGCGGGAACAGCACCAAGGAATACAAAGTGCTGAAGGGCTTGAAGAAGGAGAACCTCCGCGACAACCCTTCGACAAGCTCAGGGCGGCGATGATCAACACCGAGCTGATCCTGAACATGCTGGCGGAGGCATCGGCCACGGCCATTTCACAAGCCACCGGACCGGAAACGTTCGATGAAAACAAAGAGGTGGCGCGGCAGGGCGGCAACGTGGCCAAGGGGGCACGTTTGGAATTGGAAGCACGCACCGGAAAGAAGGTCGTGACTTCCCTCAGCGCAAAGAAGGTGCTGAAGGCATCCTCGCCCATGCGCGATAAGGACACTTCGCCCCGCGTGCACGGCGAAGGCTTGCCGATGAAACCGAAGCCCAAGCGATAGTGCGTGGACTGTTGGGGATCCTTCACAGCATGAGCAAACCCTACCTCCTCAGCATCCTCCTCACCGCCTTGGTGATCCCCATCGGGGGCGCAGTGGCGGAACATTTGATCAACGCGGCTCATTGGTCGGTGTTGCTCTTCAGCAAGTGGTTCATCTTCTCGGCAGGCGGCTTGCGGCTGTTGATCGCAGGCATCAAGCAGGCCGTGGATCCCGCATTCACGGTGAAGCAGGTCTTCCACATCCAGGGTACTGAAAGCCTGCCGATCGTGCGCGAGCTGGGCTTTGCGAACGTGTGCATGGGCTCGCTTGGCGTGCTTTCGATCTTCGCGGCGCAGTGGCGGATGGCGGCAGCGTTCACCTGCGGCCTGTACTTCCTGTTCGCCGCCTTGGGCCACCTCACCAAGAAACCCGCTGGCCCCAACGAACGGCTGGCACTGTGGAGCGATGTGCTGATCGCAGTTGGGCTGGTGGCCAGTTTTGTGGTGCAGTTCCGAGGTGGCCTGGGTTGATGCGCTTGGTCCGTACCTCCCTCTGAACCTCACGGATCAGGTACCGCCGCTAACTTCCCGCTCTGCCTACACTTGTTCCGGCGATCGCCCATCATCCATGAACGAGATCATCTGCCCGCACTGCCACAAGGCCTTCAAGATCGACGAGGCCGGTTATGCCGACATCCTGAAACAAGTGCGCGACGGCGAGTTCGATCGCACCTTGCACGAGCGGTTGGAACTGGCGGAAAAGGAAAAGCTGTCCGCCGTGGCGTTGGCAGAGGCCACGATCAAGGGCGACCTGGAAAAAGAGGCGGTGAAGAAGGATGCCGAGATCGCCCGGCTGAAGGAGGAAGTGAAATCCAGCGTGGAACTCGCACGTGCCAAGACCGCCGGGGAGCTGAAGGACGAAGCTGCGAAGAAGGACGCGGAGATCGAACGCCTCAAGCAGGAGTTGAAGTCGGCGGAAGTGGCCAAGCAATTGGCCTTGAAGGAAACGCTCGGCGCAGTGGAGAAGGAGCGCGACGGACTGGTGAACGAACTGGCCAAGGCGAAGCAGGAGATGAAAGCGGCCGCGCAGTTGGCCGAAGAGAAACGCGCCAATGAACTGCAACGATCAGCTGCGGAGAAAGACGCACAGATCCAGGACCTGAAGGCGAAGCTCGATGCCGTTGAAGTGGCGAAGAAGCTCGCCATCACCGAGG
>JADLAI010000166.1 GCA_020848295.1 Flavobacteriales bacterium | reverse complement strand
GCGCGCTGGCCGGGTTCCAGGATGATCGGCCGGTCGAGGTTGGCGCGGAGGTCCATGCCGGCGCTGTGGGCGGTGGCGTAGGCGGGGAGCGGGTGGTGGCTCTTGTTGGTGATGCGGACTTCGGGAAAGGTGTTCGGTTCGGTCGAGGTCATGGGGCCAAAGGTCCGAACCGGTTCGCGGCCATGAACTGCCCTTGCAACATAGATGCGAACAAGGCGCATCGCGCAATACGGATGACCAACGCCATTACCTTTGAAGTCATGTCCAAGTTCAACGAACTGAAGGTCGCGCTCGCCAAACAGATCCTCGAAAGTGAGAACGAGTCGGAACTGCTTTCCGTGGATCTGGTGATGAACCACGGTGTCGATTTTTCGTTGACGACAAAGCAAAAGGCCGAGTTGGACGAAGCGCACGCGAAGTTCAAACGCGGCGAAGGCCATAGCTACAGCAGTGCGCAGATGGTGCGGCGGGTGCGGAAGCTTGCTCGTGGATGAAGTGGGTCCTTGTTTACCGTGATGTGGCCACCGAGGATATCGCGGAAGCGATGTCGTGGTATGGTCGCCGTTCGGCGGGTTTGGATGAACGGTTCCTGAAGGAAGTGTTGGCGTGCGAAGCACTTCTGCTGCAATTCCCCAAAGCGGCTCCGGTCGTGTACAAGCATTTCCGCCAGACGCCGAGGAAGGGCTTTCCGTATTTGATCATGTATGGCCTGTGGCATGGATCCATTGTGATCTATCGCGTGTTCCACACAAGCCAAGAGCCGAGCAAACGCTTGCGCAAGTAGGGACTGGAGATGGGGTTGGTGGTGGCATCACCAGTTGCCTGAACTTCCGTATTGCAACGCAGTCCCAGCAGGCAGTTAGGCATTGTAGGTTGGAGCGGATCCATTGGCCTACTGTGAGAGGGGAGGAGCCAGTACGGGGCCATGAGTTGAACCAGAGGGCGCCAAGAATTCCCGTCCGAGCTGAGCAGGCTTCTGAACACGGTATTGGCGTCAACGACCAGCTTCACGAAGCGGTGCGCTTGCGACGTTCGGGGGCCATGCTCGCATTTACTTCGCGGGCCAGCTTGTCCACCTCGGCTTGCGGCACCTTCATGCCCTTGGTCAGGTTGAGATAACGCAGGTAGTCGAGCGCCCGCTACAGGGCATCCGGTTCGATGCCACCGGACAAGGTGATCACCACCTCATCCTTCTTGCTGCGGGTGACTTTCAAAGTCCTGACGCTACGAAAGTAAGCGATCACCACGCCAACGGAGAAACGAGCAGTTCGTCGAGTGTCCCTTTGCACCGTATCCGCAAGGAAGATCCCCAGCGCATCGGAAAAGCCTTTCCGGGCCTCCCCCTTTGTGCCGCCGTACGACGAGCGCTTGAGAGCAGGAGCATAGGAGACCCAGTAGTTACCCTCTCTCACGAGGAGCACTTCCACTTCGATCTGCAAACCCTTGGAATTCCTGCGGATACGATTGCTTGCGACCATGGACTAAAGGTGCGCCTTGGCACACAGGGTACGAGTGCTGCGAAACAGGATCGAACGACTACTCAATTACCAAACGCTGTGAAGCCGCGACCGTATCGTTTCGTAGGATGAGGGTGTAGCTTCCAGTGGCCAGGTGCGAGAAGTCCAGGCTGTGCGTGGTCTCGGCGCCATTGGCTTGGATGGTCTCGTTGTAGACCACTCGCCCGGTCATATCGAATACATGAACGACGAGCATGCCAACGAGGCTAAACTCCAGTGATACGGGACCACAGGTGGGATTGGGTGTGATGACCATGCCCAATGGAGGTCGTTGATCGTGGATGTTGGTGGTTGAGCCCTCATGGATCACTGCGATCTCCGCTTCCGAAAGAACACAGTTGTACAACGCAAGGTCGTCGATAGCGCCGTTGAGCGGGTAGATGCCCCCGTTCTCATTCGCACTGAATCCTATTGTATGCATTGACAAGGAGTTTTCGGTGAAGTTGCTGAGCGCTCCCTCGGAGACAAGTGTTCCGTTATAGTAAATGCGAACCATGCCCGCATCGCGATCGTACGTTAGGGCTGTGTGTGTCCAGGCTCCGATCGGCATGGCTTGGTCCGAACAGTATTGGATCGGGTCCGCTGCACTGATATTCATTTCGCCAAGATCAAACCCCGGCCCTGGATCGATCACCCCAGCAATACCAATGCAGCTCCCCGGCACAACCATGGATCCGGTGCGGTTGCTGATGATACATGAACGTTCAGTGGCCGGTTGATCCAGCCGTACCCATGCCACCACGGAAAAGCTCGTTGCAGCCCTTCCGAGTTCAGCGGCGTTCCCGATGCCGATTTTCGCTCCTTCGCCGTCGAAGAAATAGGCGCTTTGCGGGATGCCGCTATGCCCAGTTGTTAGTACCGCGCCATTCACGACCCCATGGTGACCGTTGCCACTCTGATCAAAAGGTCCGCCATCGAAAGGATACCAAGCCACGAGGCACTCAACTGGCAGCCAGGTCGGAGTGGCGGCCGTGGTGTCTCCTGCACACATTCCGACCACTTCTTGTGGCGTTAGTGCACGCCCCCAGATACCGATGTCATCCAGATCGCCATCCAGGTATCGAACGTCGCTCGTGGTCTTCCCGAACAGGACGGGAAGACTCGACGTGTTGTTCACCACCGCGTTCGGGTCAAGCGCCGTACATGCGATGCTGGGTTGCACGACTCCATCGATGTACATGACCACCGAATTGATCGTGCTGCCCTGTGTCGGCTCGAAAACAAGCGCGCAGTGATGCCAGTTCCCATCAATGAGTCCAGGGCCGCCTCGTGTGACCACGCCCGTTCCAGCATCGACGCCGAGTCCTGGGCATGGATTGTTCAGAATAGGTTGAAAAGCGCCTCCGACACCGCCGTAATGGTCGATCGGAGTTTGATGAGCCGTGCTTTCCGTGCGGACCCAAAAGGAGAATGTGCGCGGAGTTGCGCCAGTGGGCCCTTGCGCTGGTGTTGAAATGAAGTCGGAAACACCGTTGAAGGCATAAGCAGCGTTGACCTGGCCGTGGCGATCATTGGTCAACGCGGCCCCGGTCACCACGCCATCATTCCCGTTCCCGCTTTCATCATCCGCATTCCCATTGAAGGGCCACCAACCAATAAGGTCGTCAGTGGGTACGTAGTCTGGCACCTGAGTCAGGCCTGGGAGACAGAGAAGCAGGTAGGCCGAGAGGAGAGTCAATATGCGGGGGGGGCAGCAACATATGCAGTCGGTTTTCGCCAAGATATACGCTATCATGTTCATGGGCTTGGCAGAGGAAGAACATAGATCTTCGGAGGCTTCTAAAGCAGCCAAGATCCAAGGAAATGGTTTCGTAAGAAAGGCTGAACCCAAGTGCTTCAGGTGCGCAATGCTGGG
>JADLAI010000165.1 GCA_020848295.1 Flavobacteriales bacterium | reverse complement strand
GTGGCCATCCGCCCGAACCTGTACATCGCCATCGGCATCAGTGGCGCCATCCAGCACCTGGCCGGGGTGAACCAGAGCAAGGTGATCTGTGTGATCAACAACGATCCGGAGGCCCCCTTCTTCAAAGCGGCTGATTACGGGATCGTGGGGGATGCCTTCCAGGTGCTTCCCAAGCTGATCGAGGCGGCGAAGAAGCTGAACGCCGAGCGGTAGCGCTCAGTTGTCCGGTTGTTGGTTGGCAGGCTGCGGCCATCGCACGCTCGACGCACAACCAACAACTGATAACTACCCCCTATCTTCACGGCCCCGCCGCGCATGGACAAGGTCGAGCTCCGTTTCCTTCGGATCACATACAGCCATACCCACGCAGGGGCCTACGCACTGATGCTGTGCGAAGTGGAGGGCGACCGCCGCCTGCCGATCATCATCGGTGGTGTGGAGGCCCAGGCCATCGCCATCCAGGTGGAGAACATCAAACCGGCCCGCCCGCTCACCCACGACCTGTTCAAGAACCTGGCCGACACGCTCTCCATCAACCTGAAGGAGGTGATCATCAGCGATCTTGTGGAAGGTATCTTCCACGCGAAGCTCATCCTGGATCAGAACGGCCAGGTGGTGGAGGTCGATGCCCGAAGCAGTGATGCGATCGCCTTGGCCTTACGTTTCGATTGCCCGATCTCGACCTACGAGTTCATCCTCAGCGCGGCCGGCATCAAGAAGGATGATGGAGAGGAGGAGGGCGATGAGGGCAAGCCCCGAACGAAGATCGAGAAGGGCGCCGACGCCATGTCCGTGGAGGAATTGCGCACCAAGTTGGAAGAAGCCCTCGATAACGAGGACTACGAACGGGCCTCGAAGCTCCGGGACGAGATCAAGAAGCGCGAAGGGACCAACTGAGCCGGAGTCAAGCCTCAAGCGACAGGACCCAAGGATCAAGAGGCAAGGCGCACGGTTGAGGGACGAAGGGTGAAAGAGCGAAGAACGAAAGGCGAAGACTCAAGTCGCAAGGACCAAGCGTCAGCGGGATCCTTCTGAGCGAGGTGCCTCTTCCGCTGTTCGGGTGCGCATGGTAACGAAATACACGACCGCGCCGACACCTACGATCACCAGGCTGCCCACGGTGAAGGCCGGTTTAGCATAGAGCAGATTCAGGCAGAAGCCCAGTGCACAAGCGATGTAAAGCGCCGGGACGAACGGATATCCGAAGGCTTTGTAAGGCCGCTCCACCGTCGGTTCGCGGCGACGGAGGATGAAGATGCCCCCGATGGTCACCACATAGAACAGCAGGGAGGCGAAGGTGGCGTAGTCCAGCAGGTCGCCGTAAGTGCCGCTGAAGCAGAGTGCGCACGACCAGATGCACTGTACCCACAAGGCCCATTGGGGCACCCCCTTGCCACTGAGCTCACCGGCTTTCTTGAAGAATAGCCCCTCCCTGGCCATAGCGTAGTACATCCGTGGGCCTGTGAGCACATAGCCATTGATGCAGCCGAAGGTGCTGACCATGATGAGGATGGCCATGACCGAAACGGCAGTAGGCCCCATGATCACCTCGGCGGCGGCGGTGCCCACACGGTCCGCCTCGGCGTGCATGATGGCCTGGTTCGGCAGCAAGGCCAGGTAGGTGATGTTGGCCAGCACGTACAGCGCCGTGACCATGAAGGTGCCCAAGGCCAGGCTGCGCGGGATGTTGCGCTGCGGCGCCTTGATCTCGCCGGCGATGAAGGTGACGCTGTTCCAACCGTCGCTGCTGAAGAGGGAGCCCACCATGGCCGCACCCAAAGCGCTCAACAGGGCCAGACCCGTGAGCGGACCGATGGCACCTTCCTTCGATGTGGTGAACGCCTCCCAACCCTGTGCGAAGTTCGTTGTGAGCACATCGGTACCAAGACCGACCGCCAGGCCGACGACGATGAGGGCGAGCACCGCGATGATCTTCGCGGTGGTGAAGACCGTGGTGAAGGTCTTGCTGCTCTCCACGCCACGGGTATTGAACAGGGTGAGCAGGATGATCGCTGATACCGCATGGACCTGCGCCCCGCTCACCTTCAAGAAACCGAGGTCGATCAGGATGTTGGTCGGTGAAAGGACCGGGAAGAAGACCGCACTGAACTTCGCGAAGGCCACGGCCACGGCCGCGATGATCCCCGAAGTGATCACGGTGAAGGCCGTCCACCCGTATAGGAAGGCCGTGAGTTTCCCGTAGGCGCGCTGCAGATAAACGAACTGGCCACCGGCCTTGGGCATCATGGCCGCCAACTCGCCATAGCTCAATGCCGCCAGCACGGTCAGCACCCCAGCGACCACCCACGCGGTCAGCATCCATGCCGGTGAACCCAGGTCGCGCAGCATGCCCGCGCTCACGATGAAGATGCCCGAACCGATCATGGAGCCGGCCACGAGCATGGTGGCGTCCCAGAGGCCGAGGGAACGATGGAACTGGCTCATCCGGCGACCTAAAGGCCCTTCTGGAGCTTGCTGTGCTTCTGTCCGTAGGCGAAGAAGATCACCACGCCGATGGCCATCCAGATGATCAGGCGGATCCAGGTATCCGTCGGCAGGAAGGCCATTTGGGCCAGGCAGATCAATGCGCCGAGGATGGGCACCAAGGGTACCAGCGGTGTGCGGAAGGGGCGTGGCATATCCGGACGGGTGCGACGCAGCACGATGATCCCCAGACACACGATCACGAAGGCGAGCAGGGTGCCGATGCTCACCAGTTCGCCCAGCAGGCCGATGGGGAAGAGCCCAGCGACCACGGCCGCCACCGATCCGGTGAGCATGGTGGTGACGTGAGGGGTCTGGTACTTGGGGTGCACTTTGGAGAACACCGGAGGCAGCAGCCCGTCGCGGCTCATGCTGAAAAAGATGCGCGGCTGACCCATGAGCATCACCAGGATCACGGAGCTGAGGCCCGCGATGGCGCCGATCTTGATCAACGGCGCGAGCCAGGCCAAGGCACCGCCCGCCGAATCGATGGCCAGGGCGATCGGGGCTGGCACGTTGAGCTTCTCATAATGCACCATGCCGGTCATCACGGCGGCGGTCACCACATACAGGATCGTACACACCAGCAACGAATACAGGATGCCCTTCGGCATGTCCTTCTGTGGGTTCTTCGCTTCCTGGGCCGCCGTGCTCACCGCATCGAAACCGATGTAGGCGAAGAAGATCACACCCGCCCCCGCCAGGATGCCCTGCCAGCCGAAGCGCGAGACGCCCGTTGCCGCATCGGTGACCCGCTCCGGGATGTACGGGAACCAGTTCGCTGTTTCCACATAGGCCATGCCGAAGAAGATGAAGAGCAGGATCACCGCGATCTTGATAAGGACGATGATGTTGTTGAAGCTGGCCGATTCGCGGATGCCCCGCACGAGCAACCAGGTCATCAGCACGATGATCAGCACCGCCGGCAGGTTGATGATGGCGCCGGTGGCGTGCCAGCCCGCATGGTCATGTGCGAAGGGCGCGGAGGTGAGCGCGGCGGGCATGTGGATCCCGAAGCCTTCGAGGAAACTCACCACGTAACCGCTCCAACCCACGGCCACGGTACTGGCGCCGAAGAGGTATTCCAGGATCAGGTCCCACCCGATGATCCAAGCGAGGAACTCGCCCAAGGTGGCGTACGAATAGGAATAGGCGCTCCCACTGATCGGCAGCATTGATGCGAATTCGGCATAACACAGGCCGGCGAACAGGCAACCCAGGCCCGATACGATGAAGGAAATGGTGAGGGCCGGCCCCGCATGGTTGGCCGCTGCGGTGCCCGTGAGCACGAAGATGCCCGTACCGATGATGGCGCCGATGCCCAAGGCCACGAGGTTCGTCGCGGTGAGCGTGCGCTTCAGCGTGTGCTCCCCTTCGGCGTTCCCTGTCTTCAACAATTGCTCGACCGACTTGGTCGCAAAGAGCTTGTTCGCCATGGTGTGGGTTCGGATACGGCCCCAAGATGGGGCTTTGACCGCACACCGCCAAAGACGGGAGCATGGGGTTATCGCTTCTTGTCATCCTCCATATCAACCACAGCGGACACGGAGCGAACGGAGAATGCCATTGCGACAAGCACCTCCGGATGGAAGGAGGCCACTGAGGCGGCCGCCGGCCGCAACACGGTGGGTATGATCCGCCCACCCGAATGGTTCCTTCGCTGTGTGCGCAGTGGTGAAGAACAAGGGGCGATCACCCTGGGGGGTGCATCAACCCGTACCGGTTCACGCTATGTTCGCAGCGCATGCGCCCAGACGAGACCCGGATCCTTCGTTCGTTCAGTATGGGGCGCGTGTTGTTGCCCGTGGTGATCGGTCTATCCATCACCGGCCTGCTGCTCTGGCGCAACACCGACTGGAAGGCGCTCGAACGCGTGGAGTGGACCTGGTCCACCACCGGCTGGATGCTGCTCGCGGCCTTTAGCCTCTTCGTGCGCGATTATGCCTACATGGTGCGCATACGCCACCTCACCGACCAGCAGCTCACGTGGTGGCGCAGTTTCGTGGTGATCATGCTCTGGGAGTTCGCGTCGGCGCTGGCCCCCGGCCTTATCGGCGGCGGCTTCCTCTTCGCCATCCTGATCCTCACCCGCGAGGGTGTGGAGGCCGGTAAGAGCATCACCATCATCACCTTCACTTCCTTCCTCGATGGCATCTTCCTGGCCGTGATGGCCCCGGTGGTGTACTTCCTCGTGGGCCGCGAAGCCCTATTCGCCGGGGTGGACACCGGAACGGGACCTTGGGACACCGGCTTCTTCGTCTGGTTCTGGACGGTCTATTTCGGGATCCTGGGCTACAAGCTCTTCGTGGGCTATGCCCTCTTCGTGAACCCCACCTTCGTGAAGCGGGCACTGGTGGGCATCTTCTCTGCACCGCTCCTCCGGCGCTGGCGACGCGGCATGGTCACCACCGGCGACCAGTTGATCACTGCGGCCAATGGCCTGAAGAAACGGGGCTGGTCGTATTGGTGGCCGGCCCTGATCGCCACCTTCCTATCGTGGATGGCGCGGTACTCCATCGTCAACTGCATCCTCCATGCCTTCCACCCCCACATGGATTTCCGCAACGATGCGGTGATCTATGGGAAACAAGTGATCATGGGGATCATCGTGCTCCTCAGCCCCACCCCCGGGGGCAGTGGCCTGGCCGAGTTCATCTTCAACGACTTCCTCGGCATGTTCATCGCCACCGGGCTGGCCCCCGCCTTGGCCCTGCTTTGGCGGTTGATGAGCTATTACCCCTACATCCTGGTCGGGGTGATCCTACTGCCCCGGTGGATCCGCAGCCGGGTCATTTCTTCGGGCGGGGAGCAGCCTTGATCGGCACTTCCTCCTACTTTCACGCACCACCAACCCCATCGCATGGAACGTTTCACCGGGCTCATCGGCATCCTCCTGATCCTCGGCCTGGCCTTCCTGGCCAGCAACAACCGCAAGGCCATCAATAAACGGCTCGTGATCAGCGGCCTGTTGCTGCAGACCACGATCGCCCTGCTGGTGATGAAGGTGCCGGTGATCACGGCCTTCTTCCAATGGCTCGGCAAGGGCATGGAGAAGATCGAGCACTATTCCCGGCAGGGGGCCTCTTTCGTGTATGGCGGGATCATTGCCCAACAACCCGATGGCAGCATGGGCAACTATTGGGGGGGGGGCTTCGTGTTCGCCTTCAACATCACGGCCACGATCATCCTGGTCTGTGTGCTGGTGGCCATCCTCTACCACATCGGCTTCATGCAACGCGTGGTATCGGTGATCGCCCGGGGCATGAACTTCATCATGCGCGTGAGCGGGGCCGAGGCCCTGAGCAACGTGGCCAGCGCGTTCGTAGGGCAGGTGGAGGCCCAGGTGATGATCCGGCCCTACCTGAAGGGCATGACCAAGAGCGAACTGCTCGCCAGTATGAGCGGTTCGCTTGCCTGCATCGCCGGCGGCATCCTCATCGTGTACGCGAACATGGGTGCTGCTGCCGGCATGGACCTTGCCCCGAAACTGATCACTGCCAGCCTGATGGCCGCACCCGGTGCATTGGTGATCAGCAAGATCGTGTTCCCGGAGACCGAGAAGAGCGAGACCATGGGCACCGTGAAGCTCGAGGTGAAGAGCACGTACACCAACGTGATCGATGCGATCGGCCACGGTGCTGGCGACGGCTTCAAGATCTCCATGAACGTGATCGCCATGCTCATCGGCTTCATCGCGCTCATCGCCCTGATCGATGGGATCCTCGGCTGGGCCGGGCACCTCTTCAGCCCCGACCTGCACCTGAGCCTGAACTGGATCTTCGGCAAGGTCTTCACCCCCTTCGCTTGGGCCATGGGCGTACCCATGCAGGATGTGAACAGCGTGGCCACCCTGCTCGGCCAGAAGCTCACCGTGAACGAGTTCGTCGCCTTCAAGAGCCTGACCGACAAGGCCGTGCCGGTGGTCACCGAGAAGGGCCTGCTCATCACCAGCTTCGCCATTTGCGGTTTCGCCAACTTCAGCAGCGTGGGCATGCAGATCGGCGGCATCGGCGAATTGGCGCCGGAACGAAGGGCCGACCTCGCACAACTCGGCCTCAAGGCCCTTTTCTGCGGCACGCTCGCCAGCTACCTCAGCGCCTCGATCGCCGGTATCATCATGTGACCGTTCGAGCCGGTGACCATCACACCACTATCCCCCAACCGACCAATGCCCATGGACCGTCGCTCCCTCCCCCTCCTGCCACTCCTGCTGGTCGCTGCGCAGGTTCTGGGCCAGACCGCGCAAAAGCAAGTGGGCACCTCCTTCCAGCGCAGTTCGAAGAACATGACCGGCGATGTGTTCGCTGTGACGGCCGGTGTGCTTGTGAACAATACCGAGGGGGTGTTCCAGGTGGAGGATGACCTGGTGCCCAAACTGGTGCGCCTGGACCAGGGGATGAACATCGCCGAAGAGGTTCCACTGAAGGACATCCCCTTCGATGGTGTGACATGGACGGTCGTCACCTCCTTCGTGGTGAACGGTGACCTGCACTGCCTGCTCTCCTCCAATACGAAGAAGTCCACCGACTTCGCCATCGGCCAGGTGGACACCCGTGGCACACTCGCGGTGAACACCTTCCGCCGCGTGGCCAGCAGTGGGATCCCCTTCCAGAACAACCCCACGAACACGCTGCCCTACCGTCCCTTGCCCGACCCGATCCTGTTCTCCCAGGGCCTACAGTTCGTGCTGAATGAACGCATCGTGGCCGCTCCGGATGGTGAGCACTTCCTGATCAACACCCTCACCGCCGATGGCAAGGGCAACAAGCGGTTCTGGTTCTCCTACCTCGACCGGGAATACACGGAGCTTTGGAGCGGGATCGCGGAACTCCCCTACCCCGATGCACCCAGCCGCTTGCACCAGATCAGCCTGGCCAATGACGGCACCATACACCTGCTGGCCTACGTGTTCCCTTGCGGAGATGAAGAACGCAAGGCCGACAAGTTGTGCCACGAATTGCACCTGACCACCTTGAGCGATCGCGGTAGTACCGTGCGCGATCTGCTGGTCGAGAAGGACTTCGTTTCCACGGCGCGGATGTGCGAACGCACCGACGGCCGTGTTTCGTTGGCCATCCGGTATGGCGCGCTCACCGGCCAACCCGGCGTGGTGCTCACCTTCGACCCGGTGGACCCGAAGCTGAAGACCACACCCGTAGCGGACCAACGCCTTCCCTCGATCCGCAAGACCCGCTTGATGGCCTATGGGGCGATCGAGGACGGTGCCCGGAAGAACACCGTCTCACGTACGGCCAAGGTGCCCAACGAAGTGGTGGCGATCATGCCCGGCTGGAAAGAGGGTGTGGTGGTGGTGGAGACCTTCCTGGAATCGAATTACCAGATACCGATGGGCGAAGCGATCGCGATACGTCGGCTGGCAGGGGATGTGCGCACGAGCCTTATCGGCGCCAACGATACGATCCAGTGGCAACACATCGCCGAACGCGCTTTCATGACCACGGCCGGGCAGTCGTACGATGGTGTGCATGCGCATCTGCATGACAAAGGGATCACCCTGTTGTATGACCAAACACCGCACGGGTTGACCGCCATCGATAAGTCCGGAGAGGACCCGACCACCGATGAGGCTGATAAGAAGGGAAAGAAGGACAAGGTGATGGCGCCGAAAGAGGCCGGTGTGTTGCGTGCGCTCACCCTGGACCCCAGCGGTGGTGTGGTGGCCGCAGGCACGGTCCTCATCCATCCCGATGGTTTCATCCCCTGCCCGATCGGTGCGGTCCCCGGCACGGATGGCACCTACGTGGTGAAGACCTTCGACCGACGCACCGGATATGCCTTCGCGCGGTTCAATGCACTGTCGGTCGGTGAATAGGTCGATGTCGCATCGGGGCTGTTGATCACTTTGGCGCACGCCGCCGATGCGCGGTCCGGGGCGCTTCTACTTTTGGCCCCAGCCCATGGAAGCCAGGGAATACCGCGCCATTCCGATCAAGATCCAGCGGTACTTGCGCACCTGGCTGGAACGGGTGCGCCGGTCGGTGTGGAACAGCCAGGCCAAGAATTTCGTGCTGCTGGCCCTCCCCTACCAGGTCAGTGCGGTGCTCACCGCCCTGATCGCCGTGGGGTACACCAAGCTCTTCCAGCTGGCGCAAAGCTGGAACCACGAGCTGGTGGACGCGAACCCCCGCATGATCCTGCTCACCGCGCCGGTGGCCTTCGTCACGAGTTGGTGGCTGGTGCGGTTCTTCAGCCCGATGAGCGGTGGCAGCGGGATCCCCCAGTTGATGGCCGCCGTGGAGGTGGCCAGGGACGAGGAACGCAACGATGGCAGTTGGCGCTTCCTCAACGTACGCATCATCCTGGTGAAGATCGCCTCCTCCATCGCCATGGCCTTCGGTGGTGGTGCCATCGGGCGTGAAGGCCCCACCCTGCAACTCGCCGGCAGCGTGTACCGCACCGTTCACAAGTTGCTCCCCCCCTTCTGGCCGAAGGTGAGCCGCAAGGTGATGATGATCACCGGCGGCGCGGCCGGCCTGAGCGCGGCCTTCAACACCCCGCTCGGCGGGATCGTGTTCGCGATCGAGGAACTCACACGCACGCATATCGCCAAATTCCGCACGGCGGTATTGAGCTCGGTGATCCTGAGCGGGATGACCTCCCAAACGATCCTTGGCCCCTACCTGCTCTACGGTTACCCCAAGGTGGCCACCGTTGGCCCCTCCTTCATGTACAAGCTACTTGCCATCAGTGCGGTGTGCGCGTTGTTCGGGGTGGGTGCGAGCAGGATGCTGCTCCTATTGGACCGCATCCGACGTTCCATTCGGCAGTGGTTGCCGCAACTGCTCTTCGTGCTGGCCCTCTCCTTCGCCTTCGCGGGCCTGGTGCTCGCCTTCGGAACATTCTCCCTCGGCAGTGGTGATCGGCTCCTGGACGAATACCTCTTCGCAGCACAGCCCGAACCACATTGGAAGGATGCCGTTGGCCGAATGCTCGGCTCGGTGGTGACCATGGGGGCCGGTGGTGCGGGAGGCGTGTTCGCCCCCGCCCTCTCCGCCGGTGCCGCCATCGGTGGGCTCTTCGGCCATTGGTTCGGCGAGGACCGCGGCGAACTGAACATGATGATCCTGGGGGGCATGTGCGCCTTCCTCACCGGGGTGACCCGCAGCCCGTTCACCAGTGCGATCCTCGTGCTGGAGATGACCGACCGCCACAGCGTGATCTTCCAGTTGATGTACGCCAGTATGATCGCCTCGGTGGTGGCCCACACCCTGGACAAGAAGAGCTATTACGAACGCATGAAGAACCGCCTGCTCGATGCGGTGCCCGGCCTTCGGCGACCAACACCGGCCGAAGAAGAGGAGTACGAGTGAACGTTCATGGCTTATCAACAGGAACCCGCACCCCGCTGGTGCCAGTAACTTCGCCACCGACCCATGCAACAGTATCTTGAACTGCTCCAGCACATCCTGGACCACGGCACGCGCAAGACCGACCGTACCGGTACCGGCACCATCAGCTGTTTCGGCCACCAGATGCGCTTCGACCTGGCCGAAGGCTTCCCGATGGTCACCACGAAGAAGCTCCACCTCAAGAGCATCATCCACGAACTCCTGTGGTTCTTGAAAGGCGACACCAACATCAAGTACCTGCAGGAGAACGGTGTGCGGATCTGGGACGAGTGGGCCGATGCGAACGGCGACCTGGGCCCGGTGTATGGCTACCAATGGCGTAGTTGGGCCACCCCCGATGGGCGCACCATCGACCAGATCAGCGAGCTGGTGGCGATGATCAAGAAGAACCCCGATAGCCGCCGCTTGATCGTTAGCGCCTGGAACCCGGCCGATGTGCCGAACATGGCCCTGCCTCCCTGCCATTGCCTCTTTCAATTCTACGTGGCGGATGGCAAGCTGAGCTGCCAGCTCTACCAACGCAGCGCGGACACCTTCCTCGGCGTTCCGTTCAACATCGCGAGCTATGCCTTGCTCACACTGATGATCGCGCAAGTGTGTGGATTGAAGCCCGGCGAATTCGTTCACACCTTCGGCGATGTGCATCTGTACAACGACCACATCGAACAGGCGAAGCTGCAGCTCACGCGCCAGCCACGACCGCTGCCCACCCTGGAGGTCGACCCGAACGTGACCGACCTGTTCGACTTCCGCTTCGAGCACTTCGCACTGAAGGACTATGACCCGCACCCACACATCAAAGCTGTCGTGAGCGTATGATCGTCTCGGCCATCGCCGCCGTGGCACAGAACGGCATCATTGGCAACAAGGGCGACCTGCCCTGGCACCTGCCCGACGACATGCGCTATTTCCAGCGGATCACGAAGGGACACCATGTGATCACCGGACGCAAGAACTACGAGAGCATTCCGGCGAAGTACCGCCCGCTGAAGGACCGGGTGAACATCGTGGTGACGCGGAACGCACGGTACGATGCACCAGGAGCCATCGTGGTCGACTCCCTCACGGCCGGCCTCGAGATCGCCCATCTGGCCAATGAGCACGAGGTCTTCATCATCGGCGGTGGGCAGATCTATCGAGAGGCGCTTACCATGCGGCTCGTGGACCGACTGTACCTCACCTTCGTACACGGCGATGTGGAAGGGGACACCCTGTTCCCCGCTTTGGATGCCGCGGAATGGGAGGAGGTGGAGCGGATCAGGCATGAGGCGGATGAACGACACGCCCACCCATTCAGCTTCGTGGTCTGGGAACGGATCGTTTGAACCCTCCTGGAACAGGTGCGATCAAACCCTGGGCCGGGTAGGCCGTCCTACCGGCACGAACACGATACCATGAGAAGCCCCAAGCCCCTCCTGTTACTTGCTTTACTGCTCCTTGCTGCTTGCCGAAAGGAGAAGGAGACAGACCCGATCGACCTGGACTTCAGCAGTGCAAGCGATAACGCCCGCGCGGAGGATGCCTTCAACGACATCCTGGCACAGGTGGATAAGGCGGTGGATGACAACGGCCTGCGGGAAGCCTGCGACCCCACGGTGACCTTCGACACCCTGAGCACCCCCCGCACGATCATGCTCGACTTCGGTACGGAGAATTGCACGGCCAACAATGGTCGGTTGCGCCGTGGACGGATCATGGTGAGCTACACCGGGCGCTACCGGGAAGTGGGCACCGTGATCACCATCACCCCGCAGAACTACCACGTGAACAACAACCTGGTGGAAGGGAGCAAGACCGTGACCAACCTGGGGCCGAATGAAGCCGGACATCTGCAATACAACGTGGTGGTGAACGGCACCTTGACGGCGGCGGATGGATCCTGGACCGCGACCCACTCCGCTCAGCGCACGCGCACCTGGATCGAGGGGCAGGATACCGCCCCCCTGAGCGATGACGTGTACCTGATCACCGGCAATGGCAGTGGTGTGAACCGCAACGGAGTTGCGTACACCGCGGCCATCACCACTGCGTTGCGTGTCGCGCTCAATTGTCCGTTCATCACACAGGGCGCCGTCACGATCACCCCCGCTAACCGCCCTCCAAGGATCATCGACTATGGCACTGGCGCATGCGATGCGAACTTCAGTGTCACGGTGAACGGCCAGACCTTCAACGTCACGATCGGGTAGTGGATCCGGGCGTTCCGCGAAGCCATTGGTGAACGGACCGGTGGCTTCGTGCGTTACGGCCTGGTGATCCGGGGCCGCACGTGATCCCCTCCCAGGCTGGGCCATCCCCCCTTGTGGCGACCGAACTGTTCGCCACACCCCTTGCCGCCCATCACCTTCCCCTTGTGGACCGCTCCAGCACGGCCATAGTTTCGTTGTAGGCCGAGAAGGCACCACAACCAACGGAGGAGGCGTGGAACAGGTGAAGCAAGGATCCCTCGGGACCCGGCGCAACGAGGCCATTGATCGTCCGATGAACTACTTCCAGCGCGTTCCGATCCGGTACCGCACCATCCTGATCACGGCCGGTGTACTCGCCACCCTTTTCCTCTTCCAAGCATACATGCACCATTATGCGTATGCCGAACTGAAGGACATGGGCCTGTTCAATTGGTGGCGTGAAGGGCCAGTGCCCTATCTCAACTTCCTTTTCTGGGCCTTGCTCTGCCCCCTTGTCTATTCGATCCTCAAGCGCTGGCCCTTCCAGGATGGTCCACTTCTGCGGGCCATCCCCATCCACATCGGCTTCAGCCTGGTCATTGCATCGATCCACGAGGTGGTCACCTCCGCCATCTACTATGGCATCCTCCACCAGATCGGCGATTTCGACTTCACCGACCCCGACCACCGGACCTGGGCCATTCATTCATTGGCCCCCGGCATCTTCTCACGTACCCTGGAGTATTGGGTGCTCATGGGTGTGTTGATCGCCTTGGAGAATGCCCGCCTGCAGCGCACCGAACACGAGCAGTTGCTCCGACTGCGGAATGAACTACAGATCAGCCAGCTCAACGCGCTGAAGAAGCAGTTGCAACCGCACTTCCTCTTCAACACATTGAACGGGGTGAGTGCTCTTGTCGGCCGCGATCCTGATGGGGCCAGACGGATGATCGGCAGGCTGGGCCATCTGCTCCGTGTCTCCTTGACCAGTGAACGCCAGCAAAAAGTGCAGCTGATGCACGAAGTGGACCATGTAAGCAACTACTTGGGTATCGAGGCTGTTCGTTTTCGGGACCGGCTTTCCGTGGTCTATGATATACCCGAAGAACTCGGTGAAGCGATGGTGCCCTCCATGATCCTGCAACCGCTGGCGGAGAACTCCATCAAACACGGTCTGGACACCCGTGATGAAAGCGTTCGGATCACCGTACAGGCCCGGCGTTCCAACGGCGCAGTGATCCTTAGCGTGGTCGACGATGGGGGCGGCTGCCCGGATATGAAGCACGCCATGGGCCGCGGTGGCATCGGCTTACGCAATGTACGCGAGCGCCTGCATGGACTCTACGGGGATCGCGCGACCATGGATACCACATCGACCATCCTGGGTGGATTCCGCGTCGACCTCTCCATACCATTCGAACAAGGAACGACCAAACATGAAACGCACGCGCATCATCATCGTTGACGACGAACCAGGCGCTCGCGAACGCCTCGTTGAACTGGTGGGACAGGACCCCACGTTGGAGGTCGTGACGGAATGCCGTAACGGCGCTGATGCCGTCCTTGCCATCGCCAAACATAAACCCGACCTGGTGCTCCTCGATGTGCAGATGCCCCTGATGGATGGCTTTGAAGTGGTGCGGCGGATCGGCGCATCGCGCATGCCCATCACCATTTTCGTTACCGCCTACGATCAGTATGCCCTGAAGGCCTTCGATGTGAATGCCGTGGACTACCTGCTGAAACCATACGACGACATGCGGCTCCACGCGGCGATCGCCAAAGCGAAGAAGCTGATCGCCTTGAACACGAACGACAAACTCACGGGCCGACTCATGGACCTGGTGCGTGGCCATCTGCACCAGCAGAGCGAGTTCACCGAATCGTTCACCATCCGTGACAAGGGCCGCGACCAGGTCGTTCATGTGGACGACGTGCTCTTCCTTCGGGCCGAGGGGAACTACCTGAAGTTGGTCCTTGCCGATCGCAGTTTCCTCTATCGGTTGACGATGAACGCCATGGAGACCGAACTGGATCCCGGCCGCTTCCTGCGCATCCACCGAAGCTTCCTGTTGAACATCACGCACATCCGTAGCACCCGGTACAGCGGCAACAATGAGTTCATCTTCACCATGGCCAATGGAGAGCGTATCGTCAGCGGGCGCAGCTACAAGGAGCAGATCGCCAAAACACTGACGGAGACCGAAGCCACCCACTGACCCGATCGTCGAACTCCGCATTCGATCCACTGGGCATGGCATTCGTGCTGCGACCCCAACGAAGCCTCCCGACGTGGACGGAATGGACCGCACCCATCCCGAACCGCACCGACCGTCCCGTCCACTGACCAGCGTGGAGGACCGCCCCGGTACATTGTTTCGCGGCCAGAAGCGTACCGACCGAGGAACGCGATAGCACATGCGCCAAGAAACCACCGAGGAGGTCGAGGAACTGCCAAGTATGGCGGGTTTGGTAAATTGGCGCAATGTGGTCGTATCCCACCAAGGAGAGTCCCTTGTTCTTCACCCCGAGGCCGCTACTGGAAGTAGCCTTCATCCCGGCATGCGGCTACTGAGCATGATCCGTGCCTATTTCAGGAGTTCCCCCGTGCCCATACGCACGGTGCTCCTGGCCGCAGGTCTGCTTTCCACGATCTTCGTGTTCACTTCCTTCATCGGGCGCACCCATCTGGGTACCAATCCCTCCGCATTCGACTGGTGGGTGCAGGCGCCGGGGCCGTTCCTGAACTTCTTCACCTGGGCCCTTCTCCTGCCTTTGATCAACCGGTGGGCCAAGCGGTGGTCGCTGAACACGCGCCCATTCTGGAAGCCGTTCACCCCGTTGTTCTCCTATGGGCTGTTGATGAGCATTGCCCACGAGTTGTTCACTACGGTGCTGTATATGGTCCTGCTGCATTACTCCGATCGAATGCCGTGGCGATCCGAGATGTTGGGTGGCATGCTGCTCACGGTCCCTGCCGGCTTCGTACAACGGTTCCTGGAATACTGGATGCTGCTGCTGTTGTTGCGGTACATGGAGGCCCGCCGCGAGATCCGCGCCGAGCAGACCCGTGTGCTCCAGCTCCAGAACGAACTGCAGACCACCCAGTTGTTGGCATTGAAGAAACAGTTGCAGCCCCACTTCCTGTTCAACACATTGAACACGGTGAGCGCGTTGATGGAGGAGGATCCCAAGAGCGCCCGGATCGTGCTATCCAAACTTGGACATCTCCTGCGGTCCACCTTGGATGAGGAGCGCAAGGAACGGGTGCCTCTGATCCACGAGATCGACCACATCGAGAACTACCTCGGCATCGAGACCATCCGTTTCAAGGACAGGTTGCAGGTGCAATACGACATCCCGGTGGAGTGCCAGAACGCGCTGGTGCCGGGCATGGTGTTCCAACCACTGGTGGAGAACTCCATCAAACACGGGCTCGATACGGTGAATGCGGAGGTGTGCATCCGGATCGATGCCCGTCGAGAAGGCCGTGACCTGATCCTCTCGATCAGGGACAATGGCCGCGGTTGCGCAGATGTGGCGCATGCATTGGCCCGAGGTGGTATCGGATTGCGGAACGTGCGCGAACGGCTTTCATTACTTCACGGCCCCAGCAGCCGTTTTCAGGTCGCATCAGAGGGTGGAACGGGCTTTCATGTGATGATCACCCTTCCGTTCGAGACGAAGGAATGAACAGGAAATGAAGAACATCCGTACGCTGGTTGTCGATGACGAGCCCGCCGCCCGATCCCGCATCGTTCGTCTATTGAGCAATGATCCGGAGATCCGGATCGTGGCCGAGTGCCGCAACGGCCACGAGGCGCTCAATGCCATTCAGCAAGAACCGGTGGACCTGGTCTTCCTGGATGTTCAGATGCCCCAATTGAGCGGCTTCGATGTCGTGGAGAAATTCGCACCCGGCCAGATGCCATTCGTGGTGTTCGTCACCGCCCATGACCGTTATGCCACGAAGGCCTTCGATGTGCGTGCTGTGGACTACCTGCTGAAGCCGTACGATGACGACCGGTTCTATACTTCCCTGGCACGAGCGAAGGACTTCATCGAAATGCGGGAGAACAAGCGCCTGACCGGTAGGTTGATGGACCTGGTCCAGGACCATTTGAATACCCGACGCGAATTCACCCAGGTGATCGTGATCAAGGAAAAAGGTCGTGAGTTCCGCGTACCGGTCAAGGACATCCTCTTCATCCGGGCGGAAGGCAACTACCTCATCCTACAGACCAAGGCACGTCACTACCTCCTACGCATGACCATGAGCATGGTGGAGACCGAACTGGACCCCGCCGTATTCGTGCGTGTACACCGCAGCCACATGGTGAACATGGCGCATGTACGTAACACCCGGTACAGCGGCAACAACGAGTTCCTCTTCACGATGAGCAATGGCCAGCATGTGCTGAGCGGGCGCAGTTACAAGGAACATCTAAGCAAGCTGCTCAGCAGTTCGAACAGCGATTGACCGGAGCGGACGGGGTGGTCCGTTCAACCTGGGATGAAGGCGTACCTACGGAAGGCGGTCGTATCGGATATTTGTAAAAACGCCTCCATACATGCGCATCCCTACCCTCGTCCTCTGTGGCGGTATGGCCCTTGCCGCCGCCGCCCAGACCCCTCCTTTCGAACGCCATTTCACCATTCCCGGAGCATTGGAGATCCAAGGCGCCGATCGGGATGCCAACGGCAACTACTATATAGCGAACGAAACATCGGAGTCCGACATCCAGGTGACCGCGATCTCCCCTACCGGCGACCTGCTCTGGTCCAGGTCATTCCCGTACTTCAACGAGGAAGGCCTGTATGGCAATAGCATCGCCGTGGGTCCGGATGGCATCGTGGTGTGTGGCTTCACGATGGGATCGACCACCGCCAGCCGTGACGGCGTGATCCTACGGATCGGCCTTGATGGAAACCTGATCAGCTCC
Source organism: Flavobacteriales bacterium (assembly GCA_020848295.1). Classification (GTDB taxonomy): domain Bacteria; phylum Bacteroidota; class Bacteroidia; order Flavobacteriales_F; family PHOS-HE28; genus PHOS-HE28. Next base: position 12,260 of record JADLAI010000165.1, on the reverse strand, counting down.
ACCCGGATCGATGTGGAGGGGGACTCCAATGCCCTGCACTACATGTCGCGCACTGCTGACGGTTTCATCGCCTCAGGCCGTGGAGCAGGTGCCGGCAGCTACGACATGCTCCTGGCCAAGTTGGACAACGAGGGTAACATGCTTTGGTCAAAGCGGTTCGGCACCTCGGGTTGGGATTGGGGCTATGAGGCCAAACAGCTCGCCGATGGTGGTTACGCACTGATCGGCTACGGCGACGGACTCGGCACGGGCTTCTCCCCTTCCGGCTATCTGGTACGCACCGATGCCTTGGGCAATGAACTGTGGGCCCGCAGCATCAGCAGTGGCGGTGGCGTGGACGAGGCCTACACCGTGGTGGAAGGCACCAATGGCGACCTCTATGTGGGCGGGCGGTCCTTAGGCTTCATCACAGGCGACGTGACCGCATACATCACCAAGATCTCCAGCACTGGCAGCCACCTGTGGACCCGCAAGCTGCAGAACGGCATTGAGGCGTGGGAACTGCACCCAACCAGCAATGGCGGAGTTGCTTGGCTGGTGCATCCCCAGTACATTCCGGGGGGCGGCGGCGACTACGACATTGCCTTTGGAACCTTTGATGCCGACGGCAATGTGCTCACCTCCAACATGTACGGAGGCCCCGCCTCGGACAACGGCATGGTGTTCTTCCAAAACGATGATGGGGGATACTCCATCATCGGCATGTCCAACCCCAGCCTCACGGCGGATTTCATCGGCCTGCTGCTGGTGACCGATGCCAACGGGGATGTGGACTGCAACAACATTGACCTGGCCTTGAACTGGACGCCGGCCACCGCCATTGTTGCGCCCTTCACCAGCACCACCAGCTCGGGCTTCACTTCGTTCCCGTACAGCTTGAACCAGGCCGATGTGGCGGTGGGCCGGTCCAATCCGTGCTGTAATGAGGCCGCGGCCTTCAGCATGGCGCAGCAATCAGACCCTTACACATGGCAGTTCACCGATAATAGCATCGATGCCAACACCTACAACTGGGACTTCGGTGACGGCAGCACCAGCACCGAACCTTCGCCCTCGCACACCTATGCCGAGAATGGTGAGTACATCGTGTGCCTGACGATCACCGGCGACTGTAGCGAGGCCACCGCCTGCCAGACCATCCATCTCGGGGTTGGCATCGGTGATGTGGCCACCCGACCGGTCGGCCTGCACCTTTTCCCGTCGCCGGCCACCGACATGTTCATGGTACGCTCCGAAGGGGAGTCCATTGAGCAGGTGCAACTCTTCGGCAAGGACGGACGTCTTGTTGACGTGTTCGACCAACGGCGAAGCGCTTCCATGCTCGTATCCACGGCTCACTTGGCGGCCGGTCTGTACGTGGCCCGTGTACGAATGGCCGATGGCGCGGTACACCAGCTCCGTGTCATGGTCGCACACTAACGCACCAAGGCCCTGCATGGCGATGCCCCATGAACGCACCAACAGCCCCAGGCCCAGCGCACTCCGCTGGTGTGTGGGGCTGTTGGCGTTCCTGCTGCTGGTCGGGTCGTCCTCGGCACAGGAGGTGTGTGACAATGGCGTGGATGATGATGCCAACGGCCTGATCGACCTCAACGACACCATAGCTTGTCCATGCACCGTGCTTCCGCCGGCGACCAACCTGATCGCCAACGGCTCGTTCGAAGAGCAGACCTGCTGCCCAGGGCAACCCGGCATTGGAGTACCGAACAGCTTCGTGGATTGTGCAACGGGTTGGGTGGATTACCAGATCTCCGCCAGCGCCGATATCTACGACCCGTGCGGCTTCTTCCCATCAATGATCCCCCAACCAGTGCCCGATGGCGACGCAGTGGCCGGCATCGTTGTGCACACCTGGCCGGGTGGTGCGTCCTATGAATTCTTCACCCAATGCCTGGCCACACCCATGCTGGCCGGGCAGACCTACGAACTCGGGTTCAACGTTGCGGCGGTGCGTATGCAGTTCGGATTCATCGGTACCAACCCCATCAATTTCGGCCCGCTGGAACTGGCCATTTTCGGGCTGGACACCTGTCCCCCATTGCCCTATACCATGTACGACCCCGTGTGGGGGTCGCCCATGCCTGCGCAATACTGCCCCACGGAGCTCGGCTTCACCGAACTGGGTACGGTCACCTACAACCCGTCCAACAGTTGGGAGCCTGTCAACTTCACCTTTCAGCCCCCGTTCAATGTCGGTGCGATCATGATCGGACCGGCCTGTCCGATCCCACAGGACTACAACATGTGGGGGTCGAGCGAGCCCTATTTCTTCTTCGATGACTTCAGCCTGGTGAACGCCGAGGTGATGATCACCCACACCGGCAGCCCGTGTACGAGCGACCTGGTGCTCACCGCCTCACCGTACGACAACCCGCCGAACTCATACCAGTGGTTCCTGGATGGCGTGGCACTGGTGGGCCAGACAAACGACACCCTTCATGCCTCAGCACTTGGACTTGGCGAAGGGGAATACACCATGCGCCTGATCAGGCCCGACGGCTCCTGTGTGATGGCCCTGCATCCCATTGAAGTGGCCTATCCGGCACCCATGGCCTCGGTGAGTGCAACCTCCGGATGCGCCCCACTGAATGTGCAACTCACCAACAACACCGACCCCGCCCTGAGCGGAAGCGTTCAATGGGACCTGGGCGACGGCAACACCTCGAACGACAACAACCCGTTATACACCTACACCGATGCTGGCGTGTACGATGTCCGGCTCACCATCACCTCGGCGTTGGGCTGCACCATGGACAGCCTCTTTGAGGACCTGATCACCGTCCATCCCACGCCTCTGGCCTCTTTCGCTGCGGACACCACCGTCGGCTGCGTGGGTACCGAGGTGGGCTTCACCAACACCACCACACCCGTGGGCAATTATACCTGCAACTGGTCCTTCGGCGATGGCCAGATCATCCAGGGCGAATGTGACCCGCAGCATACCTATCAGAGTCCGGGCACCTACAATGTGATGATCCAGGTGGAGAGCGAATTCGGTTGTCAGGATGATCACACGATCAGTCAGATGATCCAGATCCTTCCCGTGCCCGAACCGGCCTTCTCCTATTCCGTGACCAGTGGCTGCGTTCCATTGGAAGTGCGCTTTGAGAATGAGTCACCGGACCTGAACACACAGACCGCAGCATGGGACCTGGGCAATGGTGAAACAGCGACAACGACGAACGCGATCACCTACTACGACACGCCCGGAGTGTACACGGTGGCGCTGACCATGACCAATACCCTGGGCTGTAGTGCGACCCATACCGTTCCGAACGCGATCAGCGTGTATGGCATTCCGCAGGTCACCTTCTTCGTGGAACCCGATTCGGGATGTGCACCATTGGGTGTGCAGTTCACCAATACCACCGATCCAGGCATGATCGGAGGCTGCGCTTGGGACTTCGGCGATGGCGCCACCTCGGGGGACTGTAGCACCGGCCATACCTATACCCAGGCCGGTACCTTCACCGTTTCGTTGACCGTGAATTCCCCGGCCGGTTGTGAAGGGGACACCACCCTGTACCACTTGGTGCATGTGGCTCCCTCTCCGACCGCCCACTTCACGTTCGGCCCCCAACCCACGGACCTCTACCATCCGGAGATCACATTCCAGGATGGCTCCAGTGCCGACGCCGTCAGTTGGCTGTGGCACTTCCCCCAGGGCACGCCGCAGACAGCCGCTTCCACCAGCGTGACAGTACGCTACCCCAACGAGAATGGCGACCGCTACCCCGCCACACTGACAGTGGCGAATGCGCATGGATGCACCGATACGCTGACCGTGATGGTCACCATCGACGGTGTACATGCCGTGTACGCGCCCAATGCATTCACCCCGGACGGTGATGGTGTGAATGCCGTTTTCCTCCCGATCATACGGGACGATATCGCCGAAGATCACGACCTGCGCATCTTCGATCGGTGGGGTGAGGAGGTCTTCCGGTCCACAGACCCCGAAAAAGGATGGGACGGAACCGTGGGTGGTGCGGAGCCCAAGACCGATGTGTATGTCTGGCGGTTGTTGTCGCGCAGCCAGGTCGATGGGGTCATGCGTGCGTACACCGGACACGTGACCGTACTTCGTTGACGGATCCACAACGCACTTAACCGACCACCCCGTCCATGCACGGGCCACTTGTGTGAAACACGACTTTGTTGCCTGAAATGCCGATCGACAAGTTGTTCCCCGCATTCCTACGACCGCTACTTACGCTGCTGGGCGGTTCCCTGCTCCATGCCCAGTCCGTTGCACAGCTCGAAGTGAACACCACTTTCACCCCCAGTGAACTGGTGAACAACATCCTCGTGGGCCAGGGGATCACGGTGAGCAACCTGACCTTCAATGGCACGCCGGGCAACACCGTCAACGACCAGATCGGTGCGTTCTACAGCGCCTCTTCCAACATCGGGGTATCCGATGGTATCGTGCTCTCCACCGGGCGGGTGGAAGGCGTGTCCGGATCGAACATGAATCCGAGCCTGACGCTGCCGCCCAGCAACCCCGTGAGCACACCCGATCCCGACCTCGCGATGATCGAGTCCATGCTGAACAACGTGGCCGTGCTTGAGTTCGACTTCATCCCCACCGGCGATTCCGTGAACTTCCGGTTCGTTTTCGGTTCGGAGGAATACCCGGAATACGTGTGCTCCCAATACAACGATGTGTTCGGGTTCTTCCTGAGCGGACCAGGCCTCGCAGGCCCTTTCTCCAATGGTGCCATCAACCTCGGCGTGCTGCCCGATACCAACACGCCGATCGCGATCAATACCGTGAACGCAGGCACGCCAGGAGTCCTTTCTGGTGGGGCGTCGGGCTGCGCCGCCTCAGACCCGAACTGGCAGGCCAACGCCATCTATTACATCGACAACCAGGGTGGGACGACCGTGGAACTCGATGGTTTCACCGTGCCGATCCGGACCGGCGCGGCCGTACAATGCGGTGCGACCTACCACATCAAGATCGCCATCGCACATGCTGGCGATGGTAGCCTCGATTCCGCTGTGCTCATCGAAGGCGGCAGCTTCACCTCGGCCAACCAGGTCGACGTGACCATCACCACACCGCAGAACGATGGCACGCTCACCGAGGGTTGTGGAGAGGCCGTCATCGGTATAGCGGTGCCACAGCGCAGCGCCGATGCCAACATTCAGCTTGAATACCGCGGTGCGAGCCTCACGGCGGAGGAACTCGCCGGGCATGTCGCTACGGTGACCATCCCTGCCGGTGCCGGGAGTGCCAACATCCCCATCAGTGCCGAAAGCGACGGTGCGGAGGAAGGGAGCGAAGTGATCTGGATCATCGCGACCTGGGTGGCGGATTGCGGCTCCTCCGCGAAGGACTCCGTGCAGGTCACACTGCTGGACCATTCACCCATGGCGATCACCGCGATCGACCAGTACCTCGGTTGCGACCGGGATACGGTCCAGCTCACGACCAGTGTGACGGGTGGCCTCGGAGAGGTGAGCATCACCTGGTCGAACGGTCACACCGGCCCACAGACCAGTGTGACGGGTCTTGAGGACATGACCTACACCATCACAGCGACGGACGAGTGCCCAAGTACGGTGACCGCCGATGTCTCGGTCTTCTCCGGCTGTGAGATCGATGTGCCCAATGTGATCACCCCGAACAGCGATGGGCACAACGACGCCTGGGTCATCGAAGGTCTACCTCGCTCGAAACATTCGGTCACGGTCTTCAATCGGTGGGGCCAGGTGATCTTCGAATCGAGCCACTACGCGAACAACTGGCGTGCGGTCGGGGTCCCGGACGGCACGTACTTCTATGAGATCCTGAGCGATCGTGCGGATGGGCCCCTCACCGGAACACTGACCATCCTGGGCAACGGTCGCTGAGGGCCAGCCCGCATTCGTACCGTTCCCAACCGTCCGGCTCGTCCAGCCCTTACCCCCTTCTGCTTCCTGATAGTTTGGTGACCGGCATGCTCCATGCCTTATCGATCGTTCATTCACCAAACCCTACCTGACATGATGAACCGAGACACGTTGAACCATAGAACCCCGCACCGCCGATGGCGCGGCGGGCTTGCCGCCGTGGCCTTTGCGGGCCTGTTGGGTGGCGCCAATGCGCAGACAGCGAACATGTATTCATTCGCTTCGGCCGGAGGTGGAAGTCTGCGCGACATGACCGGTTCCACGATGCTGGTGCCCACAGGCTCCTATGCATCCGCCGTGACCGGCATCGGTTTCAATTTCGTTTACGAGGGCACGACCTACACGCAATTCTCCGCGAACAACTATGGCAGTTTGCGTCTTGGTGGCAGCGTGATCCAAAGTTTCCAGGTCCAGAACCTGACCGGGAACCAGCCATTGATCTCGCCGCTGAGCGTGGATGGTGATGAGACAGCGAACTGGGCGGAATACATCGTGACCGGATCCGCCCCGAACCGGGTGCTCACGGTGCATTGGGACCACCATGCCTACTCCTGGGACGGTGGTACCCATTACATCTTTCAGGCTTCCCTGTTCGAGGGTACCGGCCAGATCGAGTTCAACTACGGTACAGGAGGCACCATGTCATGGTGGTCCAACTTTGCTGCGATCACCGGGTCGAATCCAGCGAACTTCCTGAACATAAGGCCCGGGGATGTGGCAAGCAGCGTGGATGCCACCTCGCTGAATGCCTGGCCTGGCAATGGCAAGGTCTATACCTTCTCGCCTCCGGCTGCATGCACCACCCCTGCTCCTGGGGACACCCAGGCAAGCCCATCATCCGGGTGCCCTGGGATCACTTCCACCCTAACCCTACAGAACAGCACACCGGGCGGTGGTGTGAGCTACCAATGGCAAAGCAGCCCTGATGGCAATGCGCCTTGGACCAACATCGGTGCCAACACCCCTACGCACACGGCTTCTGGCGTAATGACCACCACCTGGTTCCGTTGCGCCGTAACGTGCAGCACCGGCCCCAGCACGGTGAACAGCAACCCGGTGCAGGTGACCATCTCAGCACCTACACCCACCTACTTCACCTATTCAGGCACTCAGTATACCGAGGACTTCAGCACCTGGCAGAACCTCTGTAGTTCCTTTGACGTGCCTGACACCTATTGGACGGGTGTGCCTTCCTATGGACCGGGTACCTGGCGCTCGAGCACCACCACGCCCGGGGAATCCGGATGGAACAACACCAGCGGTGGTTTCTTCGCATACAACGCGGGAGCAACCTCGCCAACAGCGCGGTTCCACAGCCGTCAAGGTGGTTCGGTCGTCGGTACGTTGGACTTTCACCTGGACCTTTCCGCCGGTACCGGTGGGGAGCTGCTCCGATTCGAATACATCAACTCGGCTGGGAACGGCACCTTGGAGATCCTGGTTTCCAACAACGGTGGCGGATCCTTCACCTCATTGGGGACCTTGGGTGCCAGCAACGCGCCTCCGGGAGATATCAATACCTGGTATACCAAGGAGTACACCATCGGTTCCACCTCCGCCCAAACGGTGATCCGCCTCAAGGGCACGGCTGGTGCCCCTGCCTCGGGCAACGACATCGGCGTGGACAACTTCCGGATCATCCCCGCGATCACCTGCACGAAGCCCACGGCCTTGGCCGCAACCGTCAACGCACCGAACGCAGCGGACATCAGCTGGACCTGTAGCGGATGCACCGGCAGCTACTATGTGGAGTATGGCACGACCGGCTTCACACAGGGAACAGGAACCGTGGTCGGTCCAGTTGCCGGTAGCCCAGCCACGCTTAGCGGACTGCCCAATGGCAGCTACCAAGCCTACGTGTGGCAGGATTGCGGTGGCAACGGCCTGAGCGAGGTGGCCGGTCCCGTGGCCTTCAGCATTGTGGCAGGTGACCTATGCGGCAACGCGATCAACCTGGCCAGCCTGGGCTTGCCGGTAATGAGCGACATGTTCACCACCATCGGCAATACCTCCGGTGCCAACCTCAACTACCCGACCTCGGCCTGCTTCGCCACGCTTACCGGCAGGGATATCGTATTGTACCAGGATGTGGAAGCGGGTGGGACCTTCACGATCGGACCGTGGTGCAGTAGCTACAACGTGAGCATCGCTTTCGGTGGAAGCTGCCCTGGCAACACCTGCCTGGCTTCGCACGATGCAGGTAGCGGTAATGGCTACCTGGCCGCTGGCCCGAACGTCATTCCTTACGGCCCGTGGGACGATAACATCCTTTCCTGGACCAACAACACCTGCAACACGGAGCGTGTGTATGTGTTGGCCACGCATACCGGGGTGGGTGGCCTGTTCCAAGCCGAATACTACTCCTACACGCCCCCAGGTGGTCCGATCTGCGCGGTCGTCACCGGACAGGTCGTGAACACCGTGAACACCGGCACCAGTGCAGGTGTGAGCTGGAACGCCACGTGTAGCGGCAACGTGATCGTGGAGTACGGCCCGGCGGGCTTCACTCCGGGTATTGACGGCAATGCGGGCGGTGGCACGGTGGTGGCCGTGAACGGTACCAGCACCACCCTCACCGGGTTGTCCCTTGATGTGGACTATGAGGTCTACGTACGCAACGACTGTGGCAGTGGCCTGTACAGCGGGAATGGCACGGCGGTCCCCTTCACCCTCATTCATGGTGATGACTGCTCCCGTACCATCGACCTGAGCCTGGAGACCTCACCGTTCTCCGGTTCGACCACGGGCACCCATAACGACATCACCAACCATCCCTGTGGCAGCTACGCTGGTGGAGACCTGGCCTTCTTCCACACGGTGGAACCCGGTGCCACGATCTCCTTCTTCGCCGCGCATGACTATCCCGCCGGGGTTTCGGTGCTTTACGGCGCCACCTGCCCGGGATCAACGGTTCTCACCTGCGCTGCCGATCTGGACACGTACACCTGGCTGAACACCACGGGTGTCGCACAGGATGTGTATTGGATCCAGGATGGCAGCGGCACCGGCGACTTCACCCTGGAGTGGGTCATTGAGCCGCCCTGCGTATTGGGCCTGCCCGGTTCACCCTGCGATGCTGGTCCACTGTACGGATCAGGGATCGTGACCGAAAGTTGCACCTGCGAGGGCCAGGACCCCCTGCCCTGCACCAACTTCATGTACCTGGAGTTCCAGAACGACGACCATGCCAACGAAGTGAGCTGGGAGATCCTAAGTGCGGGGAACATGGTGTTGATGACGGGTGCGAATGCGATCCCCAACAACCAGATCGGTACACAGGAGATCTGCCTGCCCGATGGTTGCTATCGCCTGAGGATCCTGGACAGTGGTGGGGATGGCATGACCACAGGTGGTTATGAACTCCGCATCCAAGGGAGCAATGACCGGATCATCGACAACACGAACAACTTCAGTTCGGGATCGGAGAGCACCATCAGTGGCAACCAGACGTTCTGCCTGCCGCTCGGTGTGGACAAGGTGATCCACTCGAGTTGCGACAAACTGGACTGGGTGAACAACAAGTTCATCGTGTGCCATGCCAATGCTGCGGTGACCGCCCAATACGGGGTGTCCAACGCCACCAGCGGTTACGAGTTCTGGTTCTTCGACCCGAACGGCAGTTACAGCTTCCGCCGCTTCCGCAGCCACAGCACCAGCGATGGTTACGGTTCCGGGGCCACGCGCGCCTGCCACTTCAAGGTGAACGGCTGGGTACACAGCATGGCCACTCCGCACCTGCCTGCGAACACCCTGTTGAACGTGCGTGTACGTGGTCGTGTGGCCAACAGCAATCTGGAATTCGGCCCGGCTTGCCAGTTCAGGATCGACGCCGCACTGGCCGCCTGCCCGCGTATAAGCCTGCAGGACGACCCGGCGAACGTGTCCGACTTCAGCTGTGGGGTGAACCGTGAGTTCGGTGGTGCCAGCAGGCCCGCGAACCGCATCCATGCCAAGCCACCCCAGCCGGTGCCGGTGGTGCCCAGTGCCAATGTGCGTTACCAGTTCCGCTTCCGGATCGCTGGTGAAGGCGTGTGCATCGTGCGCCCGCCACAGACCAGTGCCCGCATGGTGCTCAATTGGACCACTGGCGAACAACTCGTGTGCAGCAAGACCTACGAGGTGGATGTACGTGTGAGCCTCGACGGCGGTGCCACCTGGTGCTTTGGCCCAGGCGCTACCGATCAAGCATCGGCCTGTGCCGATACCGAGGACTGGGGCAAGGTGTGCCTGGTGACCATCACCTGCGATAACCTCGAGGTGGATGGTGGTGGCAACAGCATGTCCCTCCAAGGTGATGGTGACTTCACCATGTACCCCAACCCGAACAACGGCGACCAGCTCTTCGTGAGCTTGAGCCGTGTACAGGATGGTGTGCAGACCGTGAGCGTGGACATCTTCGATCTGACCGGAAAGCGCGTGAGCACACGCATCATCGCCGTGCAGGACGGTTCCGTGAAGGTGAGCGTGGACCTGAACCGCGAACTGGCCGGAGGACTGTACATGGTCAATATCACCGCTGGTGACAAGACCTACACCGAGCGCCTGGTGATACAGCGATAGGGCGCGTGATCCGACCCCTTGGTTTTGGGGGTAAGTGAAGGGCCCCGGTCCCTACCATCGTGTAGGGGCCGGGGTTCCCTCTTTCATACCACCAGGCATTGGAACACCATCCGAACCGCTTGCTCTTATACCATCTCGCTGTAAGGTATAGCCCGATCCGTTTGCCCAAATTCCGCATTGCTTCACCGCCGGGCTCGTGTCGTAGTCCCCGCTACACAACGATCCCGTCGTATCGCACTGCGAAAGAATTGCAGCGCATCGTTGGATCACCCCTCACTGCGAAGTGGTATAAGCGCCCGTATTCTACGACCACCATTCGCTACGGGAGCAGCCACGCAGCTTCGGCCCTGCTCCATTCCCCCAGCTCATCCGGTCGCCAGGTCCTTGACGCTCGCTTCAAAAAGAGTGAAATGCGAGCAGGTTGATAACGGTGAAACCCTGCTGAATGGCTGCTGCGCATTCATACCTCCGGATCGAACGTATTGAAGATCCGACTTCCACGGAGTTGGACAACATGCGGCGCAATGATCAGGTCCGGGCAACGCGGCTCTGCGGCGGTCGCTTGGATCGGCGACCGGCTACGGGTGTTGTACCGCACCCACTGAGCGGGTGTAGCTGGCATCGGGGTACCTCGAAGAACCTCGAATTGATGGCACATGGCTTCATTTTGCAGCCGAACGAGGCGTGACGAAGAGAGGGTACTGGAACGAAGTATCCGACTGAGGAGCAACGAAGTGCGGCTGTAAAAGGGAGCCGAGCCCGAAGGGTCGGCGTGAAGCGACGATGCCGCGAGAACGAGGTTCTTCGAGGTGCCCTTTGGTCACAACCGCAGGAGGTCGGCTACTCCTTCACCACCCGACCCCGGCCAAGCACTTCGCCATCCAAGGTGCCGACCACGATGGTATAGGTCCCGGGCGCCAGGTCGGACATACCGACCGTGATCGGCACACCACCATTGGCACGTTGATGTCGGACACGCCTTCCGGTCGCATCGTTCAACTCCACGAACGAACCCTGCACCAGTCGTTCCGCAAAGGCGGAAGCATCCACGCTCAAGGTCGTTGCAACAGGATTGGGCCATGCATGGATCGACGCTTCGGGCCACGCGCACGGCAATACGGCCACGGCGGGCAACACGTCCACTGTTCCATTCAGATCGACCTGCTTCAGTCGGTAGTACCGGATCACACGGACCGGTACCGGATCGTGGTACGAATAGCGCATGGGCACCTGGCTATTTCCTGCGCACTCCAATACAGCCATGGCTTCCCAGCCATTGGGCTCATCGGAGCGCTCCACGATGAATCCGGCACAATCCTGCTCCGAAGCCGTGACCCAATCGAAACGCACACCCTCCTTGTCGCATTCGGCGTGTTGTTCGAGCAGCTCCACTGGAAGCAGGCCGCAGGACCCGAACTCGGTCTTGATGCTGGGCACCTGGTCATCATGAATGCCGTGGTAGTACCAGCGCCCGAACACCCGGCCATCCAGCATGGTTGCCGGATGATGGCGGACCCTTGTGCGCCAGGCCGGGTGTGACGTGGTGCCCAGCGCGGTGCTGAGGACCCGTTTCAATTCGGCCCCGAGCAGACCGGTATCCGTCCAGCCCGCATCCTGGCCAGTGAAGCCCGTCGAGTTCGGGAATGGTGCGCCTTGGTAGGGTGGTGCGTGGCCTTTGACCTCCCAGACGAGCTTCACCTGGGCACGGCCCATGGACGACCAAACATCCTGGCCGATACCCCACGCACAATCCGCTTGGAAAGTGCCATTGCTGGTCTGCACCGGTGTGGAAAGATCACTCC
>JADLAI010000164.1 GCA_020848295.1 Flavobacteriales bacterium | reverse complement strand
TGGTCTGTAGCGCCTCGTAGTTCTTGACGTACTCGTTGTACGTGGCGCCATGCTCTGGTTTGCGCTGGCACCAGCCTTCATCCTCCGGGCAGATGCTCCAGCTCTCCACCACGCCCCATTGGCTGTATGGCCCCCAGTGCATCAGCAGGCCGAACTTCAGGTCCTTCCATTGGGCCAGCTTCTGCTGCACCAGCGGATCGGAGGGCGGGACGTAGGGGGCTTGGGCGATCGCGCCGGCCAATACGATGACTGATAGAGGTACGGTCAAGCTGCGATACCGCATGCCAGGAGGTTCGGAGGTTGGTCTCACCGGATCATCCGATCAGGAGGGCACTCCCGTACGTACAGGCGAGGCCCAGGAGCCAACCACCCTGGACCTGCGCATGGGTGTGGTCACTGGTGAGCAGGCGTGCGGTGCCCAGTATACCCCCCACCAGAATGACCAGGGCGATAGGGAGGAAGAGGTCAAGTCCATGTACGGACCATAGAGCGAATAATGCGCCGGAGAGGCCACCGATACCCACCATGTGTGCGCTGATCTTCCACCAGATGGTGGTGATCGCACTGATCGCCATGGCACAGAGGATGCCGATGAAGAGAGCGTAGGCAATGGGATGAAGGGGGATGCGGAGCATCAGGTAGAGCGCCATGCCGGTATAGAGCATGGTCATGAGGTAGGGCACGATCCGTTCTTCGCGCCGGGGCAGTTCCAGGCTGGTGATAAGACCTACCCGGCGCAGGAGGAGCACGCTAATGGCGGGGAATGCGCAGGTCATGATGGCCACCATGCCAAGGAGCGTCAGTTGCGCGCTCGGTGGCAGGAAGTAGCCCACATGCGGGTCGAGGTGGAGGATCGCCCAGAGCGTGAGCAAGGGCATGAACAACGGATGCAGGACGAAAGAAAGCAGTAGGGCCGGTCGGCGCATATCCGATCCGTGGCTCAGAGTTCCTTGCGCAGTCGTGCCACCGCGATGTTGAGCTGCTCACGGTACTTCGCCACGGTGCGTCGTGCGATGTTGTATCCCTTGGCCTTGAGCATGGCCGTCAACTCGTCATCCGTGAGCGGTTTACGTTTCTCCTCAGCGTCGATCGCATCCTTCAGGATCTTCTTCACCTCGCGGGTGCTCACCTCCTCGCCGGCCTCATTGGTGAGGCTTTCACTGAAGAAGAATTTGAGCAGGAAGGTGCCGTAGTTGGTTTGTACGTACTTGCTGTTGGCCACGCGGCTGATGGTACTGATGTCCAAACCCACACGTTCGGCGATGTCTTTCAGGATCATCGGCCTCATCTTGGTCTCGTCGCCTGTGAGGAAGAACTCGCGTTGATGTTCCATGATGGCCTCCATGGTCACCAGCAGGGTGTTCTGTCTTTGTTTGATGGCATCGATGAACCACTTGGCACTGTCGAGTTTCTGTTTGATGAATTGCAGTGCCTCGCGCTGGTCCTTGTCCTTCTTGTTGCGGGCGTATTCCTTCATCATATCGCGGTAGGCGCGGCTCACCCGCAGTTCGGGTGCGTTCCGGCCGTTCAGCGAAAGCTCCAATTGTCCGTCGATGGCCATCACCGCGAAATCGGGGATGATCTCCTGCGTGGGCTTGTCGGTCTCACGCATCGTGTTGCCCGGCTTGGGGTTCAGGCGTACGATCAGATCGATGGCCTCCTTCAGGGCCTCTTCATCGATCTCGAGCCGGTCCAGGATGCGTTCGTAATGTTTCTTGCTGAAGGCCTCGAAGTGCTTGTCGAGGATCTCGTGGGCCACGCGCTGTTCCAGGCTATGTGGCAGGCGTGCCACCTGGATCAGCAGGCATTCGCGCAGGTCGCGGGCCCCCACACCGGCCGGGTCAAGCGCCTGCACCTCGCGCAGCGCCCGCTCCAGGTCGGCCTTGTCGCAGATCACATTCTGGGTGAAGGCGAGGTCGTTCACGATGGCATCCAGTTCGCGGCGCAGGTAACCATCCTCGTCCAGGTTGCCCACCAGGTTCTCGGCCAGCATTTCGGTGCGCTCATCGATGTCGCGCAAGGCCAGTTGTGCTTTCAGGATCTCCTGGAAGGAGGTGCCACCGGACAGCGGGATCTCCCGCTCCTCCTCATCGGGGCCGCTGTTCTGAACGCTCAGCTTGTAATCCGGGGTATCGTCGTCCTGGAAATAATCGCTCAGGTCGAAGTCGTCGCGTTCGTTCTCCTCGTTCTCTCCCAGGTCCTCGTTCTCGGCGATGGCCTGATCCTCGGTAGGCGCATCCTCGTCGTCGTGGTCGTCACCCTCCTCCAGTGCCGGATTCTCCTCGATCTCCTGTTTCACGCGCTGCTCCAGTTCGGCGGTGGGCACCTGCAACAGCTTCATCAGCTGGATCTGCTGGGGTGAGAGCTTCTGCTGGAGTTTTTGGAAAAGACCTTGTTTGAGCATACCGGACCAAAAATACGGGAGAAGCGGGCGTGGCATCCGCCCGGGTGCCGGATGGTCACCCCGTCAGGAGCATGTTATCCGGAGTTCTGCATCGCCGGAGTTGCCTTCGGTCCCGGTTCGATGGGCCGAACGGTTAGAATTGATATCTTCACCGGAACAGAACCCTTTGACATGAGAACAACCCTACTCTGCATCCCTCTTGTGTTGTTAGCCGGTCAGGCACAAGGGCAAGAGATCCTGGCACAGGAGAACTTCGACGCACACCCGGTCGGCAGCCTCATCGCCCAGACCATCGGTGCGCCATGGACCACCTGGAGCACCACCGTGGGCACCAACGAGGAGGCCACGATAAGCGATGAACAAGCCGCATCGGGCACCAACAGCGGTAAATGGGTGAGTACCGCCGCGACCGGTGGCCCTGTTGACATGGTGGTGCAGTTGGGGAACCGGACCACCGGGACCTGGTCCATCGGGTTCAAGATGTACATCCCGACCGGCAAGGGGGCCTACTTCAACCTGTTGCATGATTTCGCGGGGGCGAACAGCCTATGGGCCACGGAGATCAGCTTCCTGCCCGAAGGGGATATCCGCATGTTGGTACAAGGTGCACCGGCCATCGTGGACAGCTACACGCACGACACCTGGTTCGATGTGCATATCCTGGTCGATCTGGACGCGGACAATGCGGAATTCGCCATCAATGGCAATGTGCTCAACAACTGGACATTCAGTTGGGATGCACAGAACACGACCGATGACCTCTTGCAACTCGGAGCATTGAACTTCTACGCCTATGCGGGGGGCACAGGAACGGCGACCTACTACATCGACGATCTGCTGGTCGCGGGGGTGTCGGGCATCGGGATCGCGGAGACAAATGGCCTGGTGAAGGGCCTGTATCCGAACCCTGCAACGGACAAAATCGAAGTGCAGCTGGAGCCGAGCAACGGACCGGGCCAGTGGGTGGTGCGTGACCTGATGGGGCGCAGCGTGATCCAGGGGGTACTGCCCAACCTGAATGACCGTTTGGTGGTGGAGGTGTCAGCCCTGCGCTCGGGGATCTATGCCTTCGAGGTGGCGCAGGCTGGGCAACGCGCCACTGCACGCTTCATGAAACGATAGGGGGTCACGGTCAAGGCCAAGAACATAGACGCTGAGGGATCTGCGGCTCCGCATGGCCGATCGAACCTTCCGGCACGACCATTGTCCTATGGGTAACAAACCGAACAGGACCATGAAGAAGGGAGTGTTCATCGCCATGCTTGTCGGGCTGACATCCACGGTGCCGGCCCAGGATAAAGCGCTGAAAAGTCCGGATGAGCGCGCCCGGATCCGCACCGAGCGCATGAGCAAGGAGCTTGAACTCAGTCCGGAACAGATCGCGAAAGTGGAGTCCATCAACCTGAAATATGCAGGGAAGGGCGCGGAGCTACGAAAGAAGCACGAAGCGGAACGCACCCAAGCCCGACAGGAAGGGAAGGCCATGCGGGAAGCGGAGGCTGCCGAACTGAAAGCGGTACTGACACCTGATCAGTATGCGAAGTGGGAGGCGAAGCAGGAGGAGATGAAGGCCCGACGGATGGAGCGGCGAAGAGGTGCGCAGGGCCGAAGGTCGGAATAGGCCTCTGATCACTTCACGGGTTCGAGGTCCATGCCACATTTACTACAACGGGCGGGACCTTGGGAAACCTCCTCTGGATGCATGGGGCACACATGGCGGGTGGTACCATTCTTCGCTTTCAGGCCGGACCTCGAGGTGAAGAAGCGGAACGAGACCCCCAACGTGGTGGTGTTCTGCGAACCTACCTGCGTGTAGTAGGTTGAGGTGTTCATCCGTTGATAGAGCGGGATATCGGTGGTGGCGTACAGCGTGAGCTTGCCTTTGGTGTAGGTCAGCTGCGGTGTGAAGAACCATTTGCTGTAGCCAGTTGCTTCGGGGAAGTAGTTGGAGGGTTTCCCGAAGAGGAGGACGCTGGGATTGACCAGCATGCGGTCCATGGTCTCGTAGCGGGCCTGCAGGGTGATGCCGTAGTGCTCCATGAAGGTGCGGCTTATGAAGAGGCCCACACTGGAGAAGTCGCCCAGTTTCTCTCCGTTGGGGTTCCATCCCTTCTTGATGTGCATGGCACTTGCGAAGACCTTGATCCCGGAGCGCAGGAACCCGTGGTGCAGGAAGCCGTAGAGGATGAGGTCCTGGGCGCCGGAGGAGAGCTGTACCGCCGTGGGCTTCGTCACATAATAGGTCTGCCCGGAGAATGGCTCCACGTTCCCGATCGAATCGTTGTAGGAGCCGAGCGGGATCTTGTAACCCAACCCGATGGTGATCTCGTTGCTGCTCTTCAAACCTTCCTTCCGGTACAGGTTGTAGCGGGGGAAGATGACCAGATCACCCATGCCCTTGGAGGTGTAAGTGGTCGCCGGGTCGTTGTTCAGGCCGATCTCCTTCTTCAGGAGGTAGTGGCCATATTCCACGGAGGCGGTCAGGTTCTTGGACACACCATAGACAAGCTTGAAGTACTGGTACCTGCTCTCGAAACCATCGAAGGTGCGATCGGCCACCAACTGGTCCTCCTTGTAGAACCGGTTCGTTCGGATGAACTGGTAATTGGTGTTGATCTCCAACTGCCGCTCCTCGAGCACGCCTTGTGCGGCACCTCCGGCGATGCAGGAACCACTGCCACCGGCGCAACATTGCCCCAGCGACCTTGCGGGAAGGAGCAGCGATGCCATCACCGTGGCAAGCAGAAAGGTGGGGGCAATGCTCTTCATCGTTCAGGACGTGTGGCTTGTCCTTGCCTGGCGGATATTGTGGATCAGTGCGTGATGATGAGGTGGCGGTAGGTGAGCTCCGTACCGTCGGTGATGCGCACCACGTACATGCCGGCCGGGATCGTAAGGGTGGTCAGCTCGATGCGTTGTGTGCCTGGCGGGAGTGGCCCATTGTGGATCCGTTGCACTGCTTTTCCGGAAAGGTCGTGCAGGTCGATCATCAGCTCGGTGGTCCGGGAAAGGGTGATGTCGATCCATGCCTGATCGGTAGCGGGAACGGGATGAATGGAGACATCGGAGACCAACGCGTTCGGCTCGCCGATGCTGGTGGCCGCCAAGGCAGCGTTGATCGCGCTCTGAAGCGTGTTGGGGTCCACGGTCACCTTCGCACTGTAGTAGGTGGCGTGATCGGTACCGCCAAGCACCATCATTTTGGGCATGGCCGGTGTGCCATAGTTCGTCATCACCAGCGAAGGGTCCGAGAATGTGGTGGCGTTCGTGAGTCCATTGATGTTCTTCCAGCCGTTCAGCGCGGCGCAACTGGTGTTCGCGTAGTCATCGCAGAGGTACATCCGTACCCGGTCAGGGTGGGAGGACTGGTAACTCTGCACCACGTTGTAGGTGGTCAAGCTCGGGCCGACGCAGGGTGGGCAGGGCATCACCCACATCAGTACGAGCACCTTCCCGGCATCGAGTTCGGCATAGAGGTCGTGAGGGTTACCGGCACAATCGGCCCCGGTGTAGTTGGGCGCGGTCTGGGCAGCACCCAGAAGGGTGGTAGCGATCAGGGCGAAGGCGAGCAGGTGCTTCTTCATGGGTATCGGAACAGCCTATGGCAACCGACCAGGGTGCCACTGCCCCCGGGTACGTTGCGAAAGATCAGGACCGACCTGCCGACCAGGGATGATGAATGTCATGAATTCCCGTACCAGAGATGAACGGATAATTGGACCCCTTCGAGCTGGAGGCGAGGTTCTGATCGGCGAGCACTGCTATGGTGAGGTGGGCATGCACCTCCGCGAATGGATGGTGTGCGAGAGCAGGGATGGAGAGGTTTCGGGCATGCGCTAGGCACTCGTGGTGAAGCAGTCATTGTTGTGTTCGCTCATCCACCAGGCACCACGATGTACCGATCCGGTGGCGGATCCTTTCCAGAGGAACGCTGTCCCCACAGGAACTTCGTGGCCACGAGCGAAGAGCGACCGAAGGTGGCCAAGCAACGCTGGCGGGAACGGTTCTTTCCAATGGTCCACAGGAAGAGCGGCCCCGTACCCATGCCTGGATCGGTCGCGACACTCACTTCAGATGCGCCCCTTCCTCCACCATCGCTGCACGCACCTTCGGCGCATTCCCGATGTGGATACGACCGTCCACCACCATCACCGGGCGTTTCAGGAAGGTGTACTCTTCAAGGATGTGCTTCCGGTAGTCCTTCTCGGAGAGGGTCTTCGT
>JADLAI010000163.1 GCA_020848295.1 Flavobacteriales bacterium | reverse complement strand
TGCGGGCCGCGCCGGTGGTCACAAGGCGCAGCTTACCCTTCACGGGCAGGGGGCGCTTGGCGTTGTTGATGCTCATGGGCTTCCCCTCGATGGTGTAGCGCCTTGGGGAGATCTTGCGGAGGGTCATCGGGCTTGTTTCAGTTTTTCGTTGATCAACCGCGCCAACACCCTCGGTTGATTCCCTGGTACGATCAACGCGATGTCTCCAACATTGGCAGTGCAGTACGCGCGTACCTGTTCATCGGTGGCGAAGGGGTATCCGTTCAGGAACACCTCGGCCCTTCCAATGGCTGCTCGGATGCGGTCGTAGTCCTTGCGCTGTGACCGGCCATTCCGCAGGGCAGCGTGACGCGAATTGATCGCGCCTTGGAGGGTGTGGCGGAGGGCGCTAGAAGGGCGCTGCATTGGGGTCGGTTCGTTTGTTAGGATGCGGAGCTTTGAAGCCCTGCATTGGGTCGTAGTGCGGAGCATCTTCGTGTACCGATGCCGTCTCGTTGCGGAATTGCAGCCGGACGGTATCGCAGGGGCCGTTGCTGTTCTTGGCCACGATCACCTCCACGGTGCCGATGGTGCTGCCGTGGTCGTCTTCCGTGATGCCGTAGTACTCCGGCCGGTACAGGAACAACACGACCTGCGCATCTTGCTCCACATTGCCGCTGTCGCGTAGGTCGGAAAGCATGGGGCGCTTGTCGGCTCGGCTCTCCACGGCCCTGCTGAGTTGGTGCAGCAGTACCACTGAGATATCCAAGTGCATCGCCAGTTGTTTCAGTTCGCGGGTGATCGACCCCACCTCTGCGTCCCGGTTCTGCGATCGCGGCGGTTTGATCCAGTTGAGTTGATCGATCACGATGCAGCCGACCTTGTGGTTGCGCACCATGCGCGTGGCCTCGGCCTTGATGTCTTCGAGGCTTATCCCGCTGTCGTACCGGATCCACAGCGGAACCTTCGATGCGTTGCCCAACCCTTCGTGGCGCTTGGCGATGTGCGCTGCCGTCATTTCGTCGCGCACGATCGCTGCCAATGGAACGCCGCTGCGACGGCTGAACAAACGGGCTTGCATCTTCTCGGCGTTCAGCTCCAGGCTGAACAGGCCGGTCGCGTGGCCTTGGTCCGTGCCTTCGATAACCGAGCTGGTGGCGAAGGATGATTTCCCCATCGCCGGACGCGCGGCAACGATCACCAGATCACCGCGCTGGTATCCGCCGATCACCTTGTCCAAGCATCGGAACCCGGAGGTGTGCATGGCCTTTTTCGGCGCGTCCATGCGCTCCACCTCCGCCGTCTCAGCGTCGGCGTAGCTCACCGCCCGGCGCTTGAGGTTGCCCGCGATGCTGGCCTCTAGGTTGCGGATAGTCGCTTCGGCGTTCTCGAATGCGTCTCCGCCTTCGTATGCGTTGGCCATGGCCTCGGCGTTCAACCGGATGGTCTCGCGGGAAATGAAGTACTGCAACACGATCAGCGTGTGGCTCTGAAGGTGCGTGGATGCCGATACCCGGTTGGTGAGCTGGCTGATGTACAGCGGGCCTCCCACGATATCCAGTTCGCCGCGTTTCTTCAGTTCGTCGGTCACGGTCAGGATATCCACCCCGATACCCTTGGCGTAGAGGTCCGCTATCGCCGCGTAGATCAACTGGTGTGCTCGCACGTAGAACACCTCCGGGCGCAGCAGGTCACCTACTTCCGCCATGCCGTGCTCGTCCTTGAACAACAGCACTCCAAGGATCGCCTGTTCGATCTCCGGCGCTTGGGGCGGGAGCTTCGCGTCGAAGGAATCCATAGGCACGGCAGCGCGTCTCATTTGGTCGCGAGGTGTTGCTGGTAGTTCATCGCCTCCACCGCCTCTTCGTGCGCTGTGAGCCATTCCCCGATCAGCGGGTAGGTGAGCTTCCCGAATATCTTTCCGCTGTTCAGGCCGTCGCGTAGGGCGATGCGGAGCGCGTTGGCTGTGCGGAACTTGAACCGGTCAAGGATCAGCTCGGCGCACATGGTCACCGTCGCTTGATCCATGCCGCCACCACAAAGGCGGTTCACCATGTCGATCTCTTCGCTTATCCAGTCGATAACCATGGGCCTGCCACCCTCGCGGATCATGGCCAAAATGCTCGGGCCAACTACCGCGTCCGATAGCTTCAGGTCACTGACCGGCGTAGCGTTCGGCGATGATAGCCCTACGTTCGGCCCTGCGCTGTTCGTCGCTTTGATTTGCTTGTCCATTGGTAGCTTGTTTCGGTTCGTACATGCCCTGCCAGCCCTGCGCTATGCTGTGGTCGATCGCGGCGATGGCGCGTTGGTCACCCATCGCCATGCACTGCTTTATCAGCGCCTCCTTTCCCGATGGGGTTAGTTTCTTCCTGCTCTCAACCCGGTACTGTTCCCATCGCTTCAAAGCGCTCCACAGGTCGGCAGACATTCCGACCGGGATGATCTCCGGTTCGCTCGCGCGTTCCTTCTTTTCTGACTTAGATTCAGAGTCAGACTTAGAGATAGACTTAGACTTAGACAGAGATAGAACGTCCGTTGGCACTTCGTTCAACGGTCGTTCAACGGTCGTTGACGTGTTTTTTCTCTTCTCAGCAGACTTAATGCCTGCCAATGAGGCGCTTGCAGAAATTCGCCTTCCATACGACCTAGCCTCTTCGACCATGGCAAAACTCAGCAACCCATCAACCTCGGACATGCGTTCACGTATGACATCGAAGTTGCCCCTGGCGACCCTTCGCACTTCCTGCTCGGTCATTGCTCCGAACTGCCACAGCTTCAGCATGAGCTTTGACACTACCCCTACCTGTTCGGTAGTTAGTTCGTCGATCAGGTGCATGAATTTCACCGGGTCGAACCGCATCCATTCCAACGGTCGTTCAACCTTCGTTGCCATCTGTTGCGATTCGTTGAAGTTCGTTCAACACACGTTTGCATACCACCATGTGAAAAAGGAACGCCCCCCATGTTCACCGTCCACAGGAGTCAGGCCTGTTTCGGGTGCCCATGAGGGGCGGGTATTTTGGTTCGTTGCTTTCATCGCTGCCTGACTCAGCGGCCCGCTATATTGCGGACGCCTCAAAGGTAAGTGTTCTATTTCAGCTTTCGACGTGTCTACTAACTTTTTTCAACTCCACGGGCGCCTTCCTTTTACCACCTACCCCTACACGGTAGATGGTCTTGATCTCCGTGTACTCGATGAAGGTGATCTCGTACAACCCTCCGGGGTCTATTCCTAGGCCCATGGAATCGTTCAGGTAGCCCTCTGCATGGAGGTCCTTGCCGAATACTTGCTTTGTCTTGGTTCTCATATCAGAACAGTTCTTGCACCTGTCAATATCGGCCGCTGCTCTCGCCTCCACTGGCGTAGTTCCGCCGCCTCTTCGGGCTTCCAGTTCATGGGCTTGAAGTATCCATCCTTGACTCAATTGGATGTATTGCCTGCCGCCTTACGCATGGAAGCCTTTAGTGCCGGTGCGTAGTCTCCCCTTGCTGTTCTTGATTCATGCTTTGCGTTACAGATCTCCAGCGCCGCGCGTAGTTTGACCGGAGAGAGTAGTTCTGGTACCCACTCAACAGTGGATTCATGGCAGCGAGAAAGTATTTTCACATGTTTCATTTGGTGGTTGTCCATTTGTATAGCCCCCACAGAATAGAGTGCGTCGTTTGGTTCATCTTGTCGGTTCTGCGGCCTTGAAACTTGTCCGTGCGCTCTCTCCGTTCCTGCCTTGCGCCCGGCATCATTGATGGCGCATTCTTGCGCGTTTCGCGTTTGTATTCGCGAACAAGCTGGATGAATGCAGTGAAGTCCTGCGGTTCTATCGGCGAGGGGCCCGCCCATTTCCATGCTCGCCCCTTGGTGCATTGTGTAACCCATCCGAGTTGCTTTACGATCGTTCCTACGGTGTAGCTTATGCGATGGCTCTTACACACATCGTGCATAGAGAATGAGCGCCTGCGGATCATGTCGTTAAGCGCGTTCAGGTACTTTTCTTCTGTGTTCATGGGTGGTTGTTTTAGAGTGGCTTCCAAGCCTTGACTTCAATTCGCTCTCCGTTGTCGTAGGAGGCCCAATTCCCTTTCTTGTCGGCCCAGCCGTAGGTGATCACCTGTAGCTTCTGCTGGGTGGGCGGTCGATCCGTATTCCAATGGTGGAGGGATCCGAGGTGGTAGCCGAGAGCCAGGCAGAGCACCATGGCGCATCGGTAGAGGATGTGGGTGCGGGTCTTGCGGAGGTCACTGCGCATCTTGGTGATGCGGGCGAAGTGCTGGATGT
>JADLAI010000162.1 GCA_020848295.1 Flavobacteriales bacterium | reverse complement strand
TGTGTCTCCGCTATGCCCGGCACCAGCTCGAGGCCCAGGACCTGATGCAGGAAGGATTCATCCGGGTTTTCGAGAAGCTGCCCACATTCCGGATGGATGGTTCGCTGGAGGGCTGGGTCCGACGGATCATGGTGCATACCGCCATCAACCAGTACCGCAAGAAAGCGTTCCAGCAAGAGCGCTTCGGCCTTGAGCACCTGCCAGAAACGCCCGTGGAGCCCTTGGCCATTGACCACTTGAGCGAAAAAGAGCTGATGCAATTGATCGCCGAGCTGCCGGACGGCTATCGGCATGTGTTCAACCTGTACGCGATCGAAGGGTTCGATCATGCGGAGATCGCGGCAATGCTCGGATGTGGCGAAAGCACATCCCGCAGCCAATTATCCAAAGCGCGTAACCACTTGCAAGCGCGCATCACCCGAAAAGCGACCCTCGAACATGCGGGAAAGGCATCTCATTGACGAACGGTTCAAGACCCTGTCCGAGGCCGAGGCGACACCCCCCCGGGAGGTGCGCGATGCCTTGGCCAGTAAGCTGGGGTGGGACGCACCGGAACAAAGCGCTGGTGGTCTGCTCCAGTGGCTCATCCCGACCGCTGGCTTGGCGCTGTTGCTCATCACGGCCGTCATGGTCTTCCCACCAAAAGCAGAGGTGGCATCGTCAGGCAAGGTCACCAACACCAGGGTCGGCATCGATCACGTACGAACCTCACCCTCAACCACAATCGCCCCCTCTCCACAGGTCCGCAATGACACCGGGTTGGCCACGCCATTCTTGGCGCAGATCGACCCGAACACGGCTACCACCAACGACCAGGTACCCAGCACCGCATCTGCCCCGGACCGGCAGGGCACGCGGTCGCAGGACCGGAGCGCCAGCACCTCCACAACGTCAAGTCCGGTGATGCCTGGCTCTGCAGAGGGTTCCGAGAGTACACGTCCTGGGTCGGGTCCGGGCCGGGTCAGAGCAACATCCAATGAAGAGACCTTCGTTGTTCCCTTGATGCGCGACCACAACATCGTTAAGCCGTATGCACGCCCGCCCATGCTCCCACACCGTGCGACAAGTACCGATGTAACCCCGGCATGGATGGACCTGCACACGATCACCATGGACCGCGGATCGACGTCGACACTTCGACACACGGCAACATCACCCAGCTATGTGCTTCCTCCGTCCCAATGGTTCGTCGGCTTGGCGATCGCCTACGGTCAACTCAAGGGGGCGTGGCCCGATAAGGACGGGCTTGGGCTGAACGATGCTGAACAGTGGCGCGTCTCCACCGTATGGGGCGTGAACATTGGTCGTGTGTGGCGTTCGGGATGGAGCATCCGGACCGGCTTAGGACTGGCCTTGGATCGAAGCACGCTCGCGGTGGATCGGCGTGAGGTGGATCGCTTCATGGAGGTGGATACGAGTTGGACACAGTCCGCTTACAACAACACATCGGACCTGGTCTACACCTGGCGGATCGATACCGTGGCCGTGGAGCGACCTGGCACCACCGCGACTTTCCGCTCGAACAACCAATATGGCGCCCTGCGCATACCACTCACCGTCGGCTGGCACACCGACCTACGTCGTTGGCGCCTGGGGGCCTGTGCGGGTGTCGCCGCCATGATCCCCAGCCAACGCAAGGGCCACACCATTTACAGGCCATCCAGTGATGCCGACCCGATCCTTGTGGACCTTACCGATGACCGGGTGGCCTCTCGCTCCACTGCTCGTGTCGATATGCACCTCGGTTTGAGTTTGGGCTTCCACATCACCGAACACATGACCGTGCTGCTCGAACCTCGGACCATATTCCCCATGACCGACCTCGGCCGCTCCGAAACGCTATCCATGCGTGGTCAACTGCTACAACTCCGCCTGCAACATGTCCTCCGCACAACGGTCCATTAAGGCCATCGGTGGTTTGCTCGTCACGCTCCTGACCGGGGCATTATCCGCACAACCCCATTGCGATGCCATCCTGCGCCCCGCTTTCCATTACGAGGTCGATGGGCTCACCGTGAGCCTTGCGGATAGCTCCATGACCTTTGGTGTCGGTACGACGGCCCAGTGGAGCTTCGGCGATGGTTCTGGCTTGACCTCCACACCAGAACACACCTTCGATCAACCCGGCGTTTACACCATTTGTCTTACCCTGACCGCCATGGAAGGCCCCCCCTGTGCATCCACCTATTGCCACGATGTGGAGGTTCCCCTCACGGCCTGCCCATCGGTCGCCGGAGCTTTGTTCGGATATTCCGCGAGCGGCACCAATACGTGTACATTCCAGTTGGCCTCCGGGTTATCTTCAACCGGAGCCCTGTCCTGGGATTTCGGAGATGGATACACCAGCAACGACACCGCGCCCACACACACCTGGGCCCTACCGGGCCCTCATTTTGTGACCCTGACCGATCGCAGCACCGATTGTGTGACCATTTACAGTGAATGGGTGGCGGTGGATGGCAATGCCACCACGTGCGGACCAGGGCTCTTCGTTGATTTCTCCACCACCGTCCTGGATCAACAGACCATCCGCTTCGAACCCGATATCGTCACGAGCAGTGTCGCCACCCTGCTCGGTGTCTGGTCGTTCGGCGATGGGGTGGTGGATTCAGCCTTCACCACGCAGCACACCTATGCGGAAGCGGGTCGATATCAGACCTGCTTCCTGGTGGGCGCCTTGGCCCAACCGGGACTGGACACCTGCTTCTCCCTGGTATGCCGGATGGTGGAGGTCCTACCCATGGTGACCATTGCCGAAGCGTCCAGTGCCGCGTGCTCGATCTGGCCCAACCCCGCGCATGGGATCCTGCACATCCGCACAGCAGTTCCCGGCCCGGCCGCTGTCACACTGTACGATGCGATCGGTCGCCCCATCCTGATCGAGAAGCTGACCGATGGCCGGGATGCAAGCATCGACTTGGCCGGGATGGCGTCGGGATCCTACATACTTATGCTGAAGCAGGCCGGAACAAGCATGGTGAGGCGCCTCCAGGTGC
Organism: Flavobacteriales bacterium; assembly: GCA_020848295.1. Taxonomy (GTDB): domain Bacteria; phylum Bacteroidota; class Bacteroidia; order Flavobacteriales_F; family PHOS-HE28; genus PHOS-HE28. Next base: position 317 of record JADLAI010000162.1, on the reverse strand, counting down.
AGCAGTGGCCCTGAACGAACAAGGGCCAACCCATCATGGGTCGGCCCTCGTCCTGGAACAGCTTGGGATCAGGCCTTGCCCTCCTCGGCTTTGGCACCGAGCAGTTGATAGTCGTTCAGCACCACCTCGGTACTGTAGCGCCGCTCGCCCTCCTTGGATTCGTAGCTCCGTTGGACAAGGCGGCCCTCCACCACGAGGCCGCTGCCCTTCTGCACGAGGGTGGCCAGCTTTTCCGCTTGTTTGCCCCACACCACCACGGGGTGCCATTGGGTGTTGTCCTTCCACTCACCCTCCGCGGTCCGGTACCGCTCATTGGT
>JADLAI010000161.1 GCA_020848295.1 Flavobacteriales bacterium | reverse complement strand
TCGAGGATACCACGGCCTTGCTGCGCGTGGATGACCATGGCCTGCTCCACGGCGATTCGGTCACCTGGTCCGTCTCGTACACACCGGCCGCCCAGGTGATCAGTCCCAGGGTGTTCCTGAGCGGTGCTTACCCGGCGGGTGGCGGGCTCATGTCCGATCACATGAGGTCGGCCGGCCTGCTTCCGCTCACCGAACCCTATTCATTGTTGGGGTACAGCCATGTGGGTGGTGGCGGAGAGACCGCGCTTCCGGCGACCATGGCCTTGACCGGGCCGGATGCCATTGTGGACTGGGTGGTGGTTGAGCTTCGGGACCCGAATGGGGCGGCCGCGGTCGTTGCGACGCGGTCCGCGTTATTGCAACGCGATGGTGATGTGGTCTCCTCCGATGGCACTTCGCCGATCTCGTTCGCTGTGCCCGGAGGGAATTCCTTCCACATCGCCATCAGGCATCGGAACCATCTTGGAGCGATGACCGGAACGCCGCTCTTGCTCAGTGCCATCCCAACGGTGGTGGACTTCACAACCCCGGCCATGGCCACATACGGCACCGATGCACAGGAGATGATCGGATCGGTCAGGGCGCTTTGGCCCGGCGATGCGAACCGCGATGGGATGATCGAATACGTGGGGGACGGCAACGACCGCGACCTCGTGCTACAGGCCATCGGTGGTGTGGTCCCGACCAACGTACTTCCCAATGCCTATGACCTGCGCGATGTGACGATGGATGGCCTGGTGAAATATGCGGGGGATGGCAATGACCGGGATCGGATCCTGCAAGCGATAGGGGGCACCATCCCCACGGCGGTCCGAACACAACAGTTACCCTGATCAATGCGCCCTGCGTTTGCGCAGGATACCACCGCGCACATCGTTCACCGGGCTCATGGTGATGAAGGCGTTCGGGTCGATCTTCTCCACCTCGGTGAGGAAGCGGCCTACTTCCAGCCTTGTCAATACGCAATAGAGGATATCGACCTCGTGCGCGCCGGCCCCCGCGGTGAAACCGCGTTTGCCGCTGTACACGGTGAGGCCGCGTCCCATCTCGTTCGCGATCATGTGCCTGATCTCGGCGTGGTGCGGACTGATGATGGTGACGCCCGTGTACTCCTCGATGCCCTCCACCACCAGGTCCAGGGTCTTGCTCGCGGCCAGGTACGTGATCATGGCATACATCGCCGTCTCCAGGTCGATGGTCCAGGCGGCCACGCCGAAGATGATCACGTTGATCACCATCACCACATCGCCGATGGAGATACCGATGCGACGGCCCACGGCCAGTGCCAGCACTTCGGTGCCGTCGAGCACACTGCCCCCGCGCACGGCCAGGCCGATGCCCGCGCCAAGGAAGAAGCCACCGAAGGCCGAGACCAGCAGCTTGTCGCGCGTGATGTCGGGGAAATCGACGAAGGAGGTGACCAGTGCCAGCGCCAGGATGGAGGCCATGGCGCGCAGGGCGAATCCGCGACCGGCGAGTTTGAAAGCGATGGCCAGGAAGGGCAGGTTGATCAGGACCAACAGGACCGGGAAGGGTAGGCCGCTCAAGCGGGCGGTCAGCAGGGCGATACCCGTGGCCCCACCATCGAGGAACCCATTGGGCAACAGGAACCCTTCCAACCCGAAGGCGGCCGAGAACACACCCGCTGTGATCAGCACGATATCGACCATCACCCGCCGGAAGTTGATCCGCAGGGTGAGCAGTCGTTTGGCGCGGACGTAGGAGGATCGGGAGAGGCCCTGGCTCGCGCCGGGCTGAGGCAGCAGGCGTAGCACACGGTGCCAGAGCGTGTTCTTCACCCGTGCAAGATAGGCGCGGTCCGTCCCACGGGATCAGTCGGGCATCCTGTCCAGCACAACGGCCGCGCCCTCCTTCAAGGCATAACGGCTCCAGGCCAGATCGCGGATGCCACCAGCGGTAAGTACACGATCGATCACGATCAGCGCATAGGGCAGTGTATCCACCCGGTATTCGGGAAGGCCGGGCTGGGCGAGGCGCTGGTTCCGGTCCATGCGCAACAGGCGGTCCTTCAGCGCATCCAGGTCGAGCGCGGAGAAAGCAAGTGTGGTGGCCTGCGGATCGAGCTGTTGGCCGGTGTCCGCCGCGATCATGGTGGCAAGGCTGTCGAAGCTACCGGCACTACCGATCAGCAGGTGTGGCTCGTGCCGGTCCAGTATGGCGTACAAGGCTTCCAACCGGTCATCGATGTGCGCGGCGATGCGTGCTTCCTCATCGATGGTGATCGGATCACGGATGGGGATACGTTCGCGTAGCCTGGTGGTGCCCAGCTCGAAGCTCCTTTTCCACATCAATGCCTTCTCAGTGGCCAGTACGAATTCGATGCTGCCTCCACCGATGTCCATCACTAACGCGGGTTTGCTGGTGAAGGGCACTGCTTGCCGTACCCCGGCCAGGATCAACTCCGCCTCGCGCGCTCCGGGGATCACGGTGGTCCGGATGCCCAGTTCCGCCAGGGCACGCTCCGTGAATAGGTGTGCATTATGCGCATTGCGCAGGGCCGAGGTGCCGAACGCCTGCAACGCGGTGGCGCCATGTGCTGCTGCGGTCCGCTTGAACAAGGCCAACGCCTCCATGCCACGTTCCATCGCCTCGGTGGTCAACACCCCGTGTTCGATCCCGCCCCGGCCCAGGAACACGGGTCGCTCTTCGCTGTGGATCACCCGCAGGGGCGCACCCACCACACGTTCATACACCAACAGGTTGAACGTGTTGGTGCCGAGGTCGATGATCGCGGAGATCATGTGGTCATGTGCCCATGAATACGCGCTCCGTTCCGGCCATGTAAGTGCCTTCAACGCACCCGGACCCCCAAGCTCCCAGATGCGTCATGGACACATGAACACCTGCCCACATGAAGCATTTCACCCCTTGTAGAAAAGCCACTTCCCCATCTCCTTCCAGCTCACCTTCTTGCCATACATGAGGATACCGGTGCGATAGATGCGGCCGGCCAGCCACGTGGTACCGATGAAGGTGGCCACGAGCAGGACCATGCTCAACAACAATTGCCAGGCCGGTGCGCTGCCCATGGCCACACGCACCATCATCACGATCGGGCTTGTCAGGGGGATGATGCTGCTCCAGAACACCGCTGGGCTTTCCGGGTTGTACACGGCCATCTGGGCGATGATGATGGCCGCCACCATGGGGATGGTGACCGGGAACATGAATTGCTGGGTGTCGGTCTCGCTGTCCACCGCCGAACCGATGGCCGCGAGCAGTGAACTGTACATCAGGTAACCACCGATGAAGTAGAAGAGGAATACGCCGAGGATCAGCGGGATGTTGAGTTGCCGGAGCGGGCCGAGCAGCTCTTCCTGATCGAAGCTGGCACCTTGCCCGCCCTGTGCTTTTTCCAGTTGGGCCTGCACATCGGCCGTCACACCCTGTTCGGCGAGTTGTTTCGCATCGAACTTGTTCGAGGCGATCGCGGCGGTGCCCGCACCGAGCATGGTGGTGGTGATGATGATCCAGAGGACGAACTGGATCAGGCCCACCAGGGCGATGCCGATGATCTTCCCCATCATGAGCTGAAAGGGCTTCACGCTGCTGATGAGCACCTCCACGATCCGGTTCTGTTTTTCCTCCATCACCCCACGCATCACCTGTACGCCGTACATGAATATGAAGATGAACATGAAGTAGCCGAAGAAGAAGCCGATCAGTGCGCGTTCCTGTGCGAAGGACTGGGTATTCACCTCCTCGATGTCGAATTTCTTCAGGTCGAGCGGCTTGCGCACCCGGTCGTAGGCCTCCTTGTCGATGTTCGCATCGCGTAGTTTGGCCAGCTCGATCGCCTTCTCCAGTTCGTTGCGGATGGTGCTCATCGCGAATTCGCTGGGGAGTGTTTTGTAGTACAGGTCCGCCTGGGGCACATTGAGCACGTTGGGCAGTAGGTTCACACGCACCGTGTAGGGGCTGGCCTTGAAGGCGCTGTCCGTCCAGTTCTGACCATCGATCAGGAACTTCACATCCTCGGTGTCCTTCAAGCGGGTGCCGATCACGCCTTCCGGGTCGATCACCAGCACGTGGTGCGTGGTGGATTCGGTGGAGGCGATGTACATCGTGAGCAGGATCCCCCCGGCGATGAGCACAGGCCCCAGGAGCGTCATGATCAGGAAGCTGGGCTTGCGTACGCGGGTGATGAACTCGCGCCAGATGATGAGCTTGATCTTATCCATTCGTGACTCCGTTCATTCGCCCCGGAGGGCACTTGTTGTTCGTGGCTTCTTCGTGTTCCTCGATCCGTCATTCCCACCTGTGCCATCCTCCGCGCTGGCGGGGCACGGGTTTCCTGCCCTCCTCATTCCGTCATGCCGGCGGTGACCTGTTCGGGGGTGGTCTCGCTCACCACGCGGATGAAGATGTCGTGCATGCGTGGGATCTCCTCCTGCACCCCGCGCACCTGCACCGCAGGCAGCAACTGGCGCAGCACATCGTTCACGGTGCACCCCTTGCCCAGCCGGATCCTGGCGGTGCCATGGTCACCGTCCTCGGTCGATCCGATCAACTCGCCGGTGAAGGAGAGTGCGTTGGCCATGGCCACCCGGTTGCCGGTGTACTCCACGCGGAAGATGTTCTCGGCGTAACGACGGCGGATATCGCGCACGTTGCCATGCAGCATCACGTGGGCGTGGTCGATCAGGCCGATGTTGTCGCACAGTTCCTCCACACTGGGCATGCTGTGGGTGCTCAACATCACCGTCACCCCCTGGTCACGCAGGTTCAGGATCTCGGTGCGCACCAGTTCCGCATTGATCGGGTCGAAACCACTGAAGGGTTCATCCAGGATCAACAATCGGGGTTCGTGCAGCACCGTGGTGATGAACTGCACCTTCTGGGCCATGCCCTTGCTCAATTCCTCCACTTTCTTGTTCCACCAGTCGCCCATGTCCCAGCGGTCGAAGCGTTCCTTCAGGCGCTTGGTGGCTTCGGCCTTGCTCATCCCTTTCAGCCGGGCCAGGTAGAGCGCCTGTTCGCCCACCTTCATCTTCTTGTAGAGGCCGCGCTCTTCGGGCAGGTAGCCCATGTGCGCCACATCGGCATCGGTCATGGGTCGGCCGTTCATCAGTACACGACCCTCGTCCGGCCCGGTGATCCGTGTGATGATGCGGATGAGGGTGGTCTTGCCCGCTCCGTTCGGACCCAGCAGGCCGAATACCTGGCCCTCGGGGACGGTCATGTGTACATCCTCCAGGGCGGTGTGGTCGCCGAACCGTTTGGTGATGCCTTGTGCTTCGATCATGGGAGCATACTGCGTACGAGGTGGCGAAGGTAGGCGGATGCGGGACCACGGCCCCGCCGTCCGCACCGTGCGGCTGCCGATGCTGTGATCCTTGCAGAGGCCAAAGCAGGAAACCCCGCCCATCCACCGTACGGTGGACGGGCGGGGTTCCCACTGGAGCGGAGTCCAATTACGGCTGGATCACCAGTCGCTCGGTGTAGGTCTTGTCACCAACGGTCACATGTACCATGTACATGCCACTGGACAGGTCGCCGTTCAGGTCCATGTTCGTTCTCACGGAACCGTCCTGTACGGCGATGGTGCGGGCGCTCACGCGCTTACCGGTGAGGTCGAAGATGTCCACGCTCACGGTCTGCACACCTTCCTGCACACTGCTCATGTTCACGAAGAGCTGGTCGCCGCGGTTGGGGTTGGGGTACATGGTGAAGCCACCATCGCCCTGGAGGGCCATGCTATTGCCACCACCGTCCATCGGCGGGCAGTTGATGGTCACGTTGCACACTTTGCCCCAATCCTCCGTGTCGGCACAGGCCGAAGCCTGATCGGTAGCGCCGGGACCGAAGCACCAGGTGGCGCCGCCGTCGAGGCTCACGCGTACATCCACTTCGTAGGTCTTGCTGCATACCAACGGAGCACCGGTGGCCCAGCTAAGGACCATGCGCGAACCGGTCTGCGGCGGGCGTACGATGCACACACCTTCCCCATCGATGCGGAAACGGAACTGGTACCGTACCATATTGCCAGGCACCAACGGGATCGGCTGGGGCGGTGTGGCGTAAATGCGGTTGGCGGGCCTGCTGGCACCACCGAACTCGCGGCTCACACCACAGCTGTAGTCCTCCACGTTCGCCGGATCATCCTGCAGGCTCACGCGGGGGCAGGCGGCCAGGGCGGCGTCGATCCTGAACTGGCAGGCCGGGCCGAAGGCCAGGTTGCTGCCTGCCACACGACCGCGCACACGCACGTTCAGCAGGGTGTTCGCTGGGATGTGCGGGGTGGCCATGCTGTTGATCCAGCCGTTCACCTTGAAGTGGCAGGCGCGCGTGGCCCCGGAACCGTAGCCATCGCTGGTGCTGTGGCTGCGGAAGCGGCGGAAGCTGTAGCTGCCGTTCGGGTCGTAGAACCAGAACTCGTAACCGCTGGTGGCGTTGGTCACACCATACTCGGCGCTCACCGCGGCATTGGCATGGCACACGATGAACTTGTTGTTCACCCAGTCCAGCTTGTCGCAGCTGCTATGGATCGGCTTGTCGGTCCCGAGGGGCAGGCAGAAGGTCCCATCGCCAGCGATCTGGCTCACCCCATCGTTCATGTTGGATGTGTTGTCGATCAGGCGGCGCCCGTTCACACCCGTCTCGCGCAACACATAACCAAGCAGCCCGTCCCCCGCGCCGTCCGTTACCCGCAGCCGGTAACAACCGTCCGGTAGGCAAAGGGTGGTGGTACCGATGCTGTTCGCGGGCACCGGGTTGATACCACTGAGCACCGGTGTGGGTCCACTTTCGGCCAGCACCTCGTAGGTCACCAGTTGTGGTGCGGTGCTGCCACTCTGGAACTCGAGCACCAGGCCGATCGCTGGTTCGACCACCGTCACACTGGCCGTTGCGGTCGCACAAGGCGAAGCACCGACCACGGTATAGGTGTACACCCCTGGTCCGTCGACCGTTGGGTCGTACAGTGGGCCGTGCGGTACACCTTGGAAAGTCCAGCTTCCACCGGGTTCCGGTGTGCCGCCAAGACCGGCGAGGAGGGCGATCGGCGGGTCCGTCGGACAGCGGGCGAGCGTACCATCGATACCGGCATTCGGTGGAACGGCGGGGATCGCATCCACCCGGATCAACAGCGAGACCGATGCCACATTCTTCCGGGGGCAGGCCCGATCCCGGGCTTTGAAGTGGACGTTGGTGCG
>JADLAI010000160.1 GCA_020848295.1 Flavobacteriales bacterium | reverse complement strand
TGCAGCAGGCGGCGAGGGCTTGTTCGAGGTGATCAAGGCGAGACTCCAGTTCCTCCCTGTTCCTGCGCTCATCCTGATAGGCCGCGACCAGGTATGGGATGAGGGAACCATAGTTCACCGCTTTGAACTCCACTGCTTCATGCTGCAGCGTACCATCCTCATCGTACACCGCAGGTTCAACTGCGGTTCTCACCGAGCCAGGCAGAATGGCTTCCAGCTCCTGGGCCAGTACTCCCACCTGCTCCCCCTCGGGCAGGTGCATATGAGGGTACTGATCCCTGTTATAGATGAACGTGTGAAGTTGGACACTGCTTAGCACTTCGGCGGCTGAATTCGTTGAAAGGTCATTCACATCGGACTTAAGACCTGCGTCAGAGGGCTGCCAGGTTCCATACGGGCTATACACTGAACCGGAGAAGTATCCAGCCCAGTCAACATTGTTCACCTGCCAGTTGGTAGTAGCATGTATTCCGTAGTTCGTGGTGGACTGCGCCCCTTGCGCGAAGGCTCTAACCCCAAAGTTCGTCGTACCACCGGAACCACGGGCAAATAGGCCATGGCTCGTAGCCAACGTTGTTGAGCTATACGACTCCGCGAACACGCCGTAGCTTGTAGTCGTATTCCCAGACCCCAGTGCATTGCGCGCCACAGCGTGCAGGCCATACGAGTTCGCGACCGTACCGGCAGAAACAACGGATTCGGCGAACAGCCCTTTGCTGTTGACAACTGAACCTGAAGGATCATGCACTTTCGATACGAAATGACCACCGTGCAGATGCGACCCACTCCCACCATCAACGGTGACTTCACCTTTCACTCCGTAAGACCAGGCTGACGAACCAGCCGTGATGCCCACCGTCCCGGCCACCCCGATGATGCCAGCCTGGTTGGTCATGGCGGCACTGGGTTCATTCGCGGTCACCCTACCCCAAACCCCGGTGCCTGTCGAAGTCGGTCGGTACAATTCGCCGAGGACACCAGTGCCACCCGCGACAGTGGCTGTCGAAAGCGCCCCACCAATGGTGCTTTGAATGCCGAAGACGGAGCCTGGACCACTTGCCGCCGTGAAATTCACCCGTATACCGGCATCGGCCACCCGTTCATTCGCGTCATGAAGCACATGCAGCTTGGCACTGGGCGAGTTCGTCCCCATGCCAATAAGCCAGCGCCGGTCCGGACAACTACCGTTCGTTCCGGGCGGCCTCCATGAAGTCGCCAATTCCATGCCTGGGCTATCCAGATCCCAATCACACCCGCCGCCACCACCCGGCGTTTGCGGCCAGGTGCTTAACCGGCGCCAGTGCAGCCGCCCGTTCACGTCGGTCATCAACACCCGGCTGAGCGTGTCGTTGTTGTAGTTAGGGAGCAGGCTATCAATGCGAATGGTCCCATCGTTCACATGCAATCGCTCCGATGGATCCTCGTTCTGGCCATTGATCAACCCCGCCCGATGGAAATCGCCGATGCCCACATGGGCCGAGGTGTCGTTGGGCACAAAGACGCGGAAACTCTCCAGCCCCTCTTCGCTGCGTGCGCCATAGGTGGCACCGTCCATCCGGTTGGTGAAAAGGAATCGCAACCTGTCCGTTCCGTAGATGGCATCCTCTGTATTGTCGCTCCACTGCAACACCAGATCGCTGGTATCGTTGCCGAGGTACTTGGCGCCCACGTAGCCCTGATCGCTATTGCCCGTGAAGGTGATCCCGTTGCGCTGCCACAGGCGATAGCCGTGCTGCTGCGCATACACTGTTGGCGAGGTGGACCCGGAAGAATCCACTAAATGCAGGCGTGTAAAGGGCGCACGGCAGGCCGCGTTGGTGAATGCGTTAGGCTCTCCGCTAAGTAGCAGATACCCGTTGCGCTGCACGTTGGTGTACTGGTCCAGTGGACCCATGTTGGTGGTCACCGTTGGGGAAAGCCGCATCCGTTGGATGCTATCCGTAAACCACTGGATCGGGTAGTTGCCGTTGTGGCGCACTTCCAGAGCTTGCGGTGCGGAGGCATTCCAGCCCAGGTAGTAGCCGGTGCCGCCGTTGTGGTTGACCACATCCGCCTGGGCAAGTGCCTGCCCAGCGCATCCCAATGAAGCGGCGATCAACAGATGCCGCATTTTGCTTTTTGTGTTCATGTCCTTTGGGTGTTTGTCTTTCAACCAACAGGACCGGAACGATGCTCTTATTCGGTCAATACGAACTTCACTGCGGCCGCTCCAAGGCCACCATCCACCTTCAGTACATAGGCACCCCGCGCCCAGTCACGCACCACGATCTCCTGGCGATCTGCAATAGGCACAGCGCTCCACACCTTGCGCCCCAGCATGTCCAGCACCACCGATCCCCTGCCCATCGCTTGCCCGATCACCAGCACATCGGTGGCCGGGTTCGGGTACACGAATGGCCCTGCATCCACGGCCTCTTCGATCCCATGGCTCAACACGCACCCCCCCGGATTGGGCGACACACACACCGCATCGATCAAGGTGTAGCTGTTGTCCCACCACAGAAGAACTGAATCCGCCTCTGCTAAGTGGACCGTATCCGTAAGCGCATTGCTGAAAAAATTACCGATCATCAGGTAGGTGTACGCGCTATCGGCCACGAAACTGCCGCTCACCAGGGACCAGCCCACCGTGTCGGCGAGGATCTGGGGGTACTCGATGTGCGCGTAGTTGATCGGTGCAGGGTAAGCATCGCCATAGTACCAATGCCGGTCGTAGGTGGTGAAGAGCATGCCCACGTGGTTGCTGGCCAGCCAGATAGTGGGATGCAAGAGATTTCCTCCAAAGCCCGCGTTCGCCCGGAAGCTGCAGTAATAGGTCTGCCCAGGCACCAGCGTATCCAGCAACGGAACCATGATCCATTCGCGCTGCTCCACACCAGCATCGTACGGTGTGTAGCAGAACAACCCCACACAGGAATTCCCCTCGTAGGGCTGCTGGTAGGTGAACATGTTCATGGGCAACCCGTTTGCCGCGCCGTAGGGCAGGCAGCTTTGCAGGTGGTCCGGAGTGAGGTAGGCGCTGTACCAGTCGTGGATCTGGTCCAGACCGAGGATATGCCGACAGCTATCGGTTTCCTCGAACCCCGGGTTCGGCACCAGGTTCTGGGCTTCGCAGCGCAGGGCAGCGAATAGCCCCAGGCAGCCAAGTACGCAACCCATGCGGGCAGCGGGCCAATGGAGGTTCATCGCGCGGGAGTTCATTTGTTCGGTTCGTATTGGCCGGAAGCATCGTTCCGGTCCGTGAAAAATACAAGGTAGCACACGTTCATCACGCGTGCATGCTCTTCCCTTGCGGTGGCCGGGAGGGGCCGTTCACCTCGTGCGTGAACGCACTCCGCTGGAGCGCACCTATAACTGGTCAGGTGGTGCGGCTTCCATGGCGGATCGAGCATTGGGTTGTGGAAAACACAAAAGCCGCTACCCATAGGGCGCGGCGGTAAGCCGTATCTTGTTGTTTTGGGAAACTACCTGTGGCCCTGTGGCCCTGTGGCCTGTGGCCTGTTGGCGAAGCGCAAGCCAAGCAAGTGAGGCTATGTGGAATTGCGCGTTCATGGTGGGAATGTCTTGTCCTGAAGGAGGTTGACACAAAACAACCCTTCAAGATGGGACTTTCAAAGGAGTTCAAAGTGTACAACACGTACCCGCCAGAACTGCGTAAGCAGGTGGTCTACCGGGTGCTGAGCGGTGAGTTGCGCAAGGGCGAGGCGATCCGGGAGTATGGGATCCGCAGCGCCACCACGCTGGGCAAATGGCTGGAGAAGTACGGCCACGGTATCTTGAGCGAGCACAAGGAACCACTCTCTCAGATGGGACGACGAAAGGCCAATACGAATACGGCTGTTAAGGGTGAAATGCCCGAAGTGGAGCGGTTGCGGCGCGAGCTGGCGGCCGCGCAGAAGAAGCTGGAGGCGGCCGAGTTGCGGGCCGAGGCTTACTCGATGATGATCGACATCGCCGAACGGGAACTGAAGGTGGCGATCCGAAAAAAGTCCGCCACCAAGTGATCCACGAGATGAAGGCACTGCATCCGAAGCTGGGCCAGGAAGCATTGTGTCGGTCACTTGGTGTGAGCAGGCAGGCGCACCACAAGCAGGCCCGGCGTACCGCGCGCGTGGTCCAAGGCCAGGAAGAGGTGTTGCACCGTGTTCGGGCCATTCGTCAAGTGCAGCCCCGGCTGGGCGGGTTGAAACTGTATGGCAAGCTTCGGGAGCACATCCTGCAGCTACCGGTGCCCTTCGGACGCGACCGTTTCTTCGATCTGTTGCGCGAGGAAAAGCTGCTGATCGCAGGCCGCAAACGGCGCGTGCGTACCACCCTGAGCAGCCATGGCCTACCGGTGTACCCCGACCTGGTGAAGGGCTTGGTGATCCAGCGGCCCGGAGAGGTCTGGGTGAGCGACATCACCTATTGGGCCGTGGAGGAGGGCTTCTACTTCATCTTCCTGATCACCGACGCCTGCTCCCACAAGATCATCGGGCACCATGTGGCCACAAGCATGGACGGGGAGCATGCCGTGGCAGCTCTGCGCATGGCCCAGAAAGGCAGCTTGCATCCCCTTCAAGGGATCATCCATCACAGCGACCGCGGCAGCCAGTACTGCTATGCCCAGTATGTAAAGGCGCTTCGGTCCCAAGGGATGCGCATCAGCATGACGGAGACCTCCGATCCACGCGACAATGCGGTGGCCGAACGGGTCAACGGCATCTTGAAGAACGAGTTGCTGGCACACCATCAGGTCACCAGCATCGCACAAGCCAAGGCCTTGGTGGAGCAGGCTATAGCCATCTACAACACCGATGGACCACACCTGAGCTGTGACATGCTCGAACCCGACAAGGCGCATCTGCTCGACCATAAGCCCCAACGCCGATGGAAGAACTACTATCGCACTGTCAACCTCTCACAGGACGAAACGCACATTGTAAACCCAACACAGGACTTGGTCCTTTAACCCGTCAACTTTTTTCAGGACGAGACACCATCGCACTCTTTCACCCTTCAACACATGAACCACTTCTGCACCACTTCTTCATCACCGTCAGAGTAAACCTCAACAGGCTCTCCACTTTCCACACCTTCGCAGGGCCTCCGCCCTCGGCGACCAT
>JADLAI010000159.1 GCA_020848295.1 Flavobacteriales bacterium | reverse complement strand
GCCTTGGCGTCCAGTTGCAACACCCATGCGCTGAAAGCGGCCAGGACTTGCTCGCGCAGCTTGTCGTGCATATGCGCAGGGAATGGTGAGCGAACGTGGCCATGATCGGTGAACCAATAGGTGAAGGTCTGCTGTACCATGGCGCTGGCGCGTAACTGGTCCAGGGTGAGCATACTGATATCGGGCTTCTGCATACGGAACCGGTTCGATGGTACCGATCGAAAGTACACGGCTTCCGCATTCCGGTATCTGACGTCCGTCACGTATCCCATCAAGGTGCCTTTGGCGGAAAGGACCGAATAGCGGTCCGATCGGCCCATGCCGATGTTCTGATGATCGACGTGCGGTCGGGGGTCCCGGACGCACATGATCACTTCAATGACCCCCGAAGAGCCGGAGCGGATCCTTGATCCATGAAGGTACACGCTTACCCCGATCCCTTCGGCTCAAGGCATGGTCGGCGAGGCGTATCCTCATGCCGGCTCAACTCCCGAACCGACCGGCGGTCCTGATACCAATCAGCACTCGACATCGTTGGCAGGGACCGCGGATCCCCCCGGACCGATATCGTCCGTGAGAAGTATCAGGTCGGACCCTCCGTTCCGATTTTTAGTTACATTTGCAACCGTTTCGTTCGGAACCATCATGCACCCATCCTCCATAGGCTATTGGTCATCGGTCATCGCCCATCAGTACTTCGCCCGGCTACAGGAGAAGCTCGCGCACCTGGACATCACGCAGTGGTTCTACGTGCTGCTCACCATTGAGGAGGGACGGGGAAGGTTGAGCCAGCAAGAACTCGCGGACAAGCTGCGGCTGGACAAGGTGACCATGACACGCGCGATCGACCACCTGTGCGAAAAGGGCCATGTGGAGCGATGCGACTGCGCGGTTGACCGGCGCAAACACCTGGTGAAGCTCACGCCCCAAGCGAGACCTGCGTTGAAGGCCATCCGTGCGGCCTACGATGAATTGAACAACGAGGCGCTCGCCGGCTTGACGAAAGCCGATCGCGACGCATTCATGACGCACCTGATGCTGGTGGTGGACAACCTCAGTGAAATGGATACCCCCGCGGCCATCACGAACAAACGCGTACACGCATGACCCGATCGACGAGCCTGTTCTTTGCCACTCCCCTTCTGCTGGCCGGGTGTGGTGGTGGTGATGGACCGGAAGCCGGGGGCGGTGCCCCACCGAAGATGGCCGTACAGGTTCACATCCTTCACGGGCACCCGCTGGACAACGCCTTCACCACCACGGGCACCCTGCTGTCCAACGAAGAGGTGGAGCTGCGCAGTGAGCTGAGCGGTCGCGTGGTGCAGATCGGCTTCGTGGAAGGCGGCAGGGTGAGTGCCGGCCAGGTGCTGCTGCGTATCAACGACGACGACCTGCAGGCGCAACTGCGCAAGGCCGAGGCCGGGTTGAAGCTGGCCCAGGACAGCGAAGCGCGCCAGAAGCACCTGCTCGAGGTGAACGGCATCAGCCGGGAAGTGTACGATGCCACCGTGGCCCAGCGCACCGGCATGCAAGCCGATGTGGACAACCTGCGCGCGCAGATCGCCAAGACCACCATCCGTGCGCCGTTCAGCGGGGCCATCGGCTTGCGCAACATCAGCGAGGGCGGCTATGTCTCCCCCAGCACGCTGATCGCCAACCTCAGGCAGACCGACCCCATGAAGTTGGACTTCACCGTGCCCGAGCGTTATGCCCGGCAGATGAAGCCTGGGACCAGGGTGGCCTTCAAGCTGGAAGGCGATACCATGGACCACCATGCCGAGGTCTTCGCTGTGGAGCCCAGTGTGGACCTGAGCACGCGCAGCGTCAAGGTGCGCGCACGCAGTGCCAACCCGCACGGCCGCCTGGTCCCCGGAGCATTCGCCAAGGTGCTGGTGAAGCTGGAGACCATACCCGATGCCCTTACCATACCCGCCGAAGCGCTGATCCCAGACATCCAGGGCCAGAAAGTGATGGTGCTCAAAGGCGGTAAGGCACAAAGTGTACGCGTGGAGATCGGCATCCGCACCGAGCATGAAGTGCAGCTGATCAGCAACGTACAACCTGGGGACTCGGTGATCACCAGCGCGCTTCTCGCCGTCAGGGACGGCATGCCGCTGCGGCCGGCGGAGAAGAAGGGGAAGGCTGCTGCTGACACGGTGGGTGGTCAATAGCGAATGGAGAACACGAACGCCCCAATGCCCATTCATCAGCACCCATTCGCCTTTCACACGGAGTGCCTGTATTCATGAACATCAGCTCCCTCTCGATCAACCGGCCCGTGCTCGCCACGGTGATCTCGATCATCATCGTGCTCTTCGGGGTGATCGGCTTCACCTACCTGGGCGTGCGCGAATACCCCAGCGTGGACCCGCCGGTGATCACGGTGACCACCAACTATCCGGGAGCCAACGCGGACATCATCGAGAGCCAGATCACCGAGGTGCTGGAGGAGAGCATCAACGGCATCGCGGGCA
The DNA here is from genome assembly GCA_020848295.1 of Flavobacteriales bacterium. GTDB lineage: Bacteria > Bacteroidota > Bacteroidia > Flavobacteriales_F > PHOS-HE28 > PHOS-HE28. The sequence goes on along the minus strand of JADLAI010000159.1, from coordinate 10,673 downwards.
TCCGCACGCTGAGCAGCGTGAGCGCTGATGGCCGCAGCACCATCACCGTGGAGTTCGAGCTGGACCAGGACCTGGAGAGCGCAGCCAACGACGTACGCGACCGGGTGAGCCAGGCGGTACGCAACCTGCCGGCCGACGTGGACCCGCCCATCGTGCAGAAGAGTGATGCGGATAGCAGCCCGATCATCTCCATGACCATCCAGAGCGACCAGCGCTCCATGCTGGAGCTGAGCGAGATCGCCAACAACGAGTTCAAGGAACGGCTGCAGACCATTCCGGGTGTGAGCGCGATCAACATCTGGGGCGAGAAGAAGTACAGCATGAAACTGGAGCTGGACCCCGTGAAGATGGCCGGCTACGGCATCACGCCGGGCGATGTGCGCAATGCCCTTGCACGCGAGAACGTGGAACTGCCCAGCGGCCGCATCGAAGGCTACCGCACGGAACTGAGCATCCGCACCATGGGCCGTCTGGAAACGCCCGAGCAATTCAACGACCTGATCCTGCGCGACGTGGACGGTGTGGTGGTGCGCCTGCGCGACGTGGGCCTGGCCGAGCTGCGGCCCGAGAACGAACGCAGCCTCTTGCGTGGCAACGGGGCGGTGCCGCAGGTGGCCGTGGCCATCACGCCGCAGCCAGGCAGCAACTACATCGCCATCGCCGATGCCTTCCACAAGCGTGTGGAGCAGATCAAGAAGGAGCTGCCCGATGACCTTCGGTACGACCTGGCGATGGACACCACCATCGGCATCCGCAAGGCCATCAGCGAGGTGGAAGAGACCATCTTCATCGCCTTCGCCCTGGTGGTGCTCATCATCTTCCTCTTCCTGCGCGACTGGCGCACCACCCTGATCCCCGTGCTGGCCATCCCCATCTCGCTGATCGGCGCCTTCTTCATCATGTACGTCGCGGGCTTCAGCATCAACATCCTCACCCTGCTGGCCGTGCTGCTGGCCACCGGCATCGTGGTGGACGATGCCATCGTGGTGCTGGAGAACATCTACAGCAAGATCGAAAAAGGCATGGACCCCATCCAGGCCGGACACGAGGGCAGCAAGGAGATCACCTTCGCCATCATCAGCATCACCATCACCCTGGCCGTGGTCTTCCTGCCGGTGATCTTCCTGAGCGGCCTCACGGGCCGCCTCTTCCGCGAGTTCGGCATCACGGTGGCCGGCGCGGTGATCATCAGTGCCGTGGTGAGCCTCACGCTCACCCCCATGATGAGCGCGCGTTTCCTCAAGCACAAGGAGAAGCAGAGCCGCTTCTTCACCGCCACCGAACGCCTGTTCAACCGCATGACCTCGGGCTACCACCGCTCGCTGGAACGCTTCATGCGCGTGCGCTGGACGGTGTGGCCCATCATGGCGCTGTGCCTCGCCGGCATCTTCGGCATCGGTTCCCTGCTCCAGAGCGAACTGGCACCCATGGAGGACAAGAGCCGTTTCATGGTGATGAGCACCGCGCCCGAAGGCACCAGCTTCGAGGTGATGAACGACTACCTCACGCAGATCATCCAGACCGTGGACACGCTGCCCGAACGGACCTCGCTCCTGAGTGTGACGGCCCCTGGCTTCGGTACGGCCAGCAGCACCAACACCGGCTTCGTGCGCGTGACCCTCGTGCAACCCGATAAGCGCACGCGTACCCAGGATGAACTGGCCAAGCAGGTGATGGCACAGGTGCAACGGCACAACCTGGCGCGCAGCTTCGTGGTGCAGGAGCCCACCATCGGTGGCTCGCGCTTCACCAGCCTGCCGGTGCAGTACGTGATCCAGGCGCCCACCTTCGAGCAACTGCGCGAAGTGATCCCCGCCTTCATGGAAAAAGTGGCGGCGGACAAGACCTTCCGCATCAGCGACCTCAACCTGAAGTTCAACAAGCCCGAACTGAACGTGGAGATCGACCGCGATCGCGCCCGCGCCCTGGGCGTCACCATGCGCGACCTGGCCGAGACCCTGCAGCTCTACTTCAGCGGCCAGCGCTACGGCTACTTCATTCACAAGGGCAAACAGTACCAGGTGATCGGCCAGGCCACACGCAGCAACCGCGATGCGCCGGTGGACCTCAGCAGTGCCTTCGTGCGCAACGACAAGGGCCAGCTGATCCAGCTGGACAACCTGGTGCGCATGAGCGACCGCAGCACGCCGCCGCAACTGTTCCGTTACAACCGGTATGTGAGCGCCACCGTGAGCGCCGACCCGGCGGAAGGCTTCACCATCGGCGACGGCATCGCGGCCATGGACCGCATCTCCGCCGAAGTGCTGGACGACAGCTTCAGTACCGCACTGGCCGGCGTGAGCAAGGAATACGCCGAGAGCGGCTCCAGCATCTGGTTCGCCTTCGTGCTGGCCGTGGTCCTCGTGTTCCTCATCCTGGCCGCACAGTTCGAGAGCTGGCGTGACCCGTGGATCATCCTCAGCACCATCCTGCTCTCCATGACGGGCGCGGTGCTCAGCCTGTGGATCTTCGGCCACACGCTGAACATCTTCTCGCAGATCGGCATCATCGTGCTCGTGGGCCTGGTGACCAAGAACGGCATCCTCATCGTGGAATTCGCCAACCAGCGCAAGGAGCACGGACTTACGAAGTACGACGCCGTGATCGACTCGGCCACCCAGCGCCTGCGCCCCATCCTGATGACCACCCTGGCCATGGTGCTCGGCGTGCTGCCCATCGCCCTGGGCCTGGGCGCCGCCGCCAAGAGCCGCATCCCCATGGGCATCGTGATCGTGGGCGGCCTGTTGTTCTCGCTGATCCTTACCCTCTACGTGGTGCCTGCGCTGTACAGTTATATGAGCCGGGAGCGAAAGGAAGGAAGTGAAGTGGTGAAAAAGGATGGCAGTGACAACCAACAAGCATCGTTGATCGCATGAAGCCCATTTTCATCTTCTCCCTTCTTCTCCTCTTCACCGGGCTATCGGCCCAGGACCGCCTTACCGCCGAGCAAGCCGTGGCCCTGGCCCTGGAGCACAACCACGGCATTCGTCTGGCCAAGCTCGATGCCCGCACCAGCGAACTGCTGAACAACGTGGGTAACGCCGGTATGCTGCCCACGCTGGACGCCAATGGCGTATACAGCATCGACAACAGCAGCGCCAAGCAGACCTTCTTCAGCGGCGAGGTGCGCGAGGCCAACAACGCCGATAGCCGCGTGCTCGACGGTGGCCTGGCCTTGAACTGGACCGTGTTCGACGGCCTGGCGATGTTCGCTGCGAAGGACCGATTGGGGACCCTGGAGCAGATCGGCAGGACCGAGTTGCGGCAGCGGATGGAAAGCACCGTGTACGATGTGCTCACCGGCTACTACCTCGTGGTGCAGCTGAACAGCGCCGTGGCCGTGCAGCGCGAAGGGTTGCGCACCTCCCGCGAACGCCTCACCATCGCGGAGACCGGCCAACGCATCGGATCGAGCAGCGGCCTGCAAGTGGTGCAAGCCCAATTGGACCTCAGCGCCGACAGCGCCGCACTGCTGGACCTGGAGCAACAACGGACCATCGCCTTCAACCGCCTGAACACCCTGATGGGCCGCACCGCCGATACGCCCTTGACGGTGGATGCCGCGATCCCTCCGGCGGAGACCCTCGACCTCACTTCCATACAGAAGGACGCGAGGGACGGCAACAGCGTATTGCAGCAAGCCCGCCAACAACAACTGCTGACCGATGTGAGCGTGAAGGAATTACGCGGCACGCTCTTCCCGCGGATCGACCTTTTCGGCAACTACGGCTATACCAAAAGCACCAGCGCGGTTGGCTTCCTGAAGAGCAACCAGGCGTTGGGTCCTGACTATGGCATCCGCATGAGCCTACCACTGTTCCGAGGCCTACAGGCGAACAGGGCCGTGGAAGTGGCCAAGATCACGCGTGAACAAGCGGCTATCGGCACCGAACAGGCGCAACTGCAACTCGATCAGCAGGTACTGGACGCATGGACCGCCTACATCACGGCCAACCAACGCGTGGAGCTGGAAGAAGCCAACCTCGCGGGCATCCGCACCCAGGTGGACGTGGGGCTGGAGAGCTACCGACTGGGCATGCTCACCGCCGTGGAGTTGCGCGATGTGCAACAGGGCTTGATCGGCGCAGAGAACCGCCTGTTGCTGGCGCAGTACGAGGCCAAAGCGGCGGAGCTGCAGTTGAAGTGGCTGGCGGGCAGGTTGATCTGAACGCGGGACCAGGATAGGACGAGGTTCGTTCCCTAACACCGACGGATGCGACGCCGGGCACTTATACCCTTTCGTCATACAGAGGCACCTGAAGATGCGCCACTATTCTTTCGTGTGACGATACGGCAAGGTCGCTGCGTAGCGGGGCCTACGGAGCAACCTTGCCGGAGAAGAAACGCGGAAAAAGAGCAAGCAGATCAGGTGGATATGTATGGCGAACGGGTACTACTGCGGTGTGGGATGGAAACGGTGGATAGGGGTTGCAAGGGCGTACGAGGAACTTCGCACTTCCCTCCATGTGCGCTGATCCATGTGGAAGGGGGAGCCACCGGATCTTCACCACGTTCTCAGTAACACGGTGAAGGAAGTGTGCAGCGCGGGCAGCCAGGACGTTGAAGTACCACCAAACCCCAGCGGTCGCCACCCACGCTGCACGAGAACCTCATGCCGCCTTTGCGCGGCTAAGCTCTTCCGCCACCCGCTTCACGCCCACCAGGCGTTCCACCCAGTTGCGTCCAGCTTCGCGCGCCCGGCGTGCGGCATGTGGTAGACCTTCGAAATCCCCCTGCCAGAACTCCAGGCGGGTCCGCATCACGGATTCGGGGATCACATGCAGGTCCACCGTGGTGCGGCTCGCGGGTTCATCCGGAAGTCCTGTGCCCACATCATAGTGTGCATATCGCAATCGTTCGCCCGGGAACACGGTCAACACCGTGCCTTCGGCATCCACCTGACTGGTACCGGAATCATCCCTTTTCAACCACTGGAAGCGTTTGCCTCGTTGCAGATCGCCTTGGAGCCACCATGCCAGGGAGAGGTGGGTCAACTTCGGATCGCTCAGCGCCGCCCACACGAACTCCGCCGGTGCGTCCACGATCAACGTGCGCCGCACATTGGTCTCGTCCTTCGTGTTCTTCATCATATCTCGGATGCGACATGATCCATGCCGCAACCTTGGAACGACCAGGACATGCCATGTCACACACGGCGATCGTTAAGGATCGTGAACGACTGCGACCCGCTGACAGGTCGGGGCTGCCACGCCTCTGACAGAACCGACCGACACGGCCATCACCCGCCTCGAACACGCGGTATCCGGGGCGGAGGAACGGATAGGCCCCTGACCCTCTCCATGGCCAACCTCCCTCCCAGACCTGCACCGGACCTTGTTGAAATGTGCCCTGGGCCCCTTGCGGTCCGCCCCTACCATTCACGACATTTGACCAAACCTTAAGTACATGCGACATATTACCCTGTTCGTTTCCCTGAGCATCGCCTTCGCCGCCACTGCGCAGCCGGTCCTGCAATATGGGAATGTCAATCTCATGGGCACCAGCTATGTCCTGAACGTGGTGACCGACCCAGGCACCAGCAACCCCGATATCGATGGGGCGAACGCGACCTGGGACTTTTCGAGCGCGACGACCACTGTAGGTGGTATTGCCAGCTTCATTTCCCCCGTCGGTACACCTTATGCGGCGAGCTATCCTACCGCCAACCTGGCCATGGCGGTCACCAGTCCGGAAGGCACCGGCTACACCTACTACAACCTCAGCAGCGCTCAATTGGACATGCTGGCGGAACATGTGGGCACTGATGATGCGGTCGTGTACACCGAACCCAAGACCATTCTTGAATTCCCATTCGCAATGAACGATTGGTTCCTGGACGAATACGAATATGACGGCACTTCGTACAGCGTCTCTCGCGCGTACATGGGCTATGGCACCGTGCTCCTACCCGGAGGCACCAGTGCCACGAATGTGGTGAAGACCGCAAGCACCAGCGGCAGCATCGCCTTCTTCCGTAGCAACCCGGTGGCACCGTTGGTCTCCATCGAGGACGACGGCAGCGCCGTGTGGTGGTCCGCTTTAGGCGTAGGGGTTTCCGAGAGGAACCATGGAACACTGCAAGCATGGCCCAACCCGACCACCGATGTGATCCATGTACGTACCCTGCCCGGTGAGGCCTGGAGCCTTGTGGATCTGCAAGGACGGTCATTGCTGAGCGGACAGGCCAATGGCACACAGAGCACCATCACACTGACCGGGGTGAACAATGGACACTACATCCTGCGTGTGGTCGGCCCATCGGGCATCCGCACCCTGCCCATCCTGAAGCAATAGGGCACGGCCACGTACGTGCGAACGGCCATGCGACGTGTCGCATGGCCGTTCGCACGTACCGCCGGAGCGCTCCTATCCACGCCGTTGGAAGTCCAGCGCATTCGTGAACAAGGTCAGCACCAGGACCAGTAAGGCGGAACAGATCAGCGCCACCTTCTGCATGACGGCCAACAGGCCCCAGTCACCCATGCCGTACAGGAAGATCGTGTAGTAGAAGACTAGCATGCACGCGACCGCCATGCCCTTGAGCAGGTGAAGCCTGGTGCGCATCAGGAACACGGTGATGAAGAAAAGGCCCAGTAACGAGAGTGTGCTCGAGATGGCCACCATGGCGTCGTGGTAGGGCGTGGCGATCATGAAGTTGAACCCGATGTTCACCACACCGACACCCTTCAGGACCAGGATGGCGATCCTCTCGGTGATCACCCGCGACATGCGGATGAAGAACAGCCCATCCGTCAACGACTGGATGGCAATGGCCACCAGCGCCCAAGGTCTTCCCGGATTCACGGCTCCGTTGTAAGCTGATCCCCGGAACAGGTCGCAGATGAAGTTCTTCGACCAGGTGAAACCGACTGAGCTGCTATCGACCAACGTACCACCGGGGTACAACGAAGCGGCGACCACCATGAGCACCGTGGCGAGGAGCAACCCGGACAGGATCGCGGTCCGTAGGATCGGTTCAGTCCTTGAGCGTGGATCCATCGTGGTGGTCGAGGTGTTCGGTGTTGGTCGTTCAAGGCCGGTTGGAGAGTCACCCCGGCACATAGCGGTCGAGGTGGATCGTCCGTGCCTTGCGGCGGGCAAGGTTAGCACGGCACCTTCTTTGGTTGACGCCGGTCAGCGACCACCCGAGCCGTCCGTGTAAATTGGCCTCCTGATCGAAGCTGACACCGTTGTGCCCATGAAACTCCGGATCCTGATCGGACTCGTATTGGTCGTGCTGCTGTCGGTATCGTGGACCATCGCGACCACACCGGTGAAGGGGCCGCATAGCCCGCTGGAGCTTCGTGTGCTACGCGACCAGATCGAAGGGCTCGACGTGCAGTTGGGCAGCTACTTCGTCACTGCCGGACGCTGTGCTGGGTGCCACGGGCACGATACGTCAGGCCACTCGATGGTGGCTGGAGGTGAGGATGTGAACGTTGTGGACGACTGGCGCAGCACGATGATGGCGAACAGTGCGCGCGACCCGTTCTTCCTGGCCAAGATGGAGCACGAGGGCCTGGTGAACCCATCGCTACAGTCGCAACTGGAGCATAACTGCTTGAAATGCCACGCGCCTCTGGCCGTTTTTGAGCAGCAGATGCTCGGTGGTCCTCCCTTCACAGCAGCCGGGCTCGACACCAGCGTGATGGCCCAGGATGGGGTTTCCTGCCTGGCCTGCCATATGCAGAACCCGGACGCTGCCGCACAGTACTTCTCCGGGGATCTGCACTTTGACAGTGCCCGCGTTTGGGGGCCATACGCCCAGGACCAGATCCACCCACACATCATGCAATTCTTCGTGGGCTTCACGCCGGATCAGGGCAGCCACATCCTCGATGGTCGGGTCTGCGCAGGATGCCACACGGCCATCAACCATCCAGTGGACCTTGAGGGGAGCCCCACAGGCACCTCCTTCTTTGAGCAGACCATGTGGCAGGAATTCGTGAATTCCAACTACTACGGCACCGACCAGAACTGCCGCAGCTGCCACATGCCCCGGACCGATGAGCCGGTCATCCTCGCGTCGGAATACACCTTCCTCACCGGCCAGACACCCTTTGGCAAACACCACCTCACCGGTGGCGGCGAGTTCATGCTACGGATGATGAAGGATCACATCACGGAACTCGGGGTCCCTGCCACGCCCACCCAGTTCGACAGCACCATTGCGCGTAGTCGACGGTTGCGGCGGACCACCATGGACCTGGACCTGGACCTGGTCGACCGTACCACGGATACGCTGTATCTGGATGTGTCGCTCGCCAACCTCATCGGCCACAAATTCCCCAGTGGATTCCCCAACCGAAGAGCATTCGTTCAAGTGGTAGCGCTGACCGCCGCAGGAGATACACTCTTCCAGAGCGGAAGGTGGGACAACAACTACGAGGTGATCGGCAACGACCTACCCTACGAGCCGCACCACAACGTGATCACGCAGGACGACCAGGTGCAGATCTACGAATTCGTGATGGGTGATGTGAACCAGGATGTGACCACCACCTTGCTGCGTGCCGTACATCGCTTGAAAGACAACCGTCTTGTGCCGATCGGATACCGTGTGTCGCATCCCAGCCAGGACACCTCAGCGATCGCAGGCCATGCACTGAGCGACCCGGACTTCAACCATGATGCGGATGGCGTGGAGGGTAATGGCGGCGACATCATCCACTACCACCTCCCACTGGGCGGCTATGCCGGTGTGGTGCAGGTGAAGGCCAGTATATGGTTCCAGCAGGTACCACCCCGATGGAACCAGGAGATGTTGACGCATCATGGACCCCGTATCGACCCATTCCGCTCCATGTACCTGGCAGCGGACAATACCCCAGAGCTGGTGATACAGGACAGCATGATGGTGACCAGTACCGGCATGGCCTCCCGATCACAGGAGATGGCCATCAGCGCATTCCCCAACCCCACAACCGATGGCCGTGTACTGATCGAAGCCGAGGGCATCACCTCCATTACGGCGTACGACGCGACAGGCCAACGCGTGGCGATCAAGACCGACAGGACCGCACAAGGCTGGCGCTGCACCTTGCCGGAACAACCGGGGGTGTATTACATGCGGATCAACATCGGAGAGAAGGATCGACTGGTGCGTGTGGTCCGGCTGGGACGCTGAGATCATGTCCATCGCGGGACGGTTTCCCTGGCCTGTCTTGAGCGGGCGCGACACCGATGCTACTGAACACCGCGCTCCTACTTCACGAAGCGAGCCACGAAAAGGGAAAGTGGATCGCATGAACAGGAGATCGGGATCGGGGGTTGTGCGGGAACCCGGACCTGGCGGTCAACAATGGCTATCCGCGCCGTCAGTACATCCCGGTCATCCCATCACCGAAGCCCATACCGCTGCCGTGGTGCAACCACGACGACCACGACCTGATGCAGGCGGGGTTCACGCACTCACCCCCGCCTTCGCGCTTCCGGCATCGGCACGGGACCGGTCTCACCCTCGATCATCGGGAAACGTTGATCGCGCCAGCGCTGCTTGGCCGCTTCCAGCTTCGCCTCGCTGGTGGCCACGAAGTTCCAGTGGATGAAGCGCTCCTCCGGGAAGGGCTCGCCGCCGAACAGGTAGACCGTTGTCCCCGGTGCCATGGTGAAGGCGCAGAGGTTCGGGTTCTTCGCCACGAGGATCCGTCGTTCGCCGAGTTCCTCTCCGTTGCTGCCCTCGCGCACCGAACCGTGCAGGATGTACAGGCCCACTTCGCCGTAGAGGTGCGCTCCGATGCGCATTTCGCCGCCGGCCGCATGGTGGATCTCCACCATGTACAGTGGGCTATGCACGGGCACCGGCGACCGACGGCCCATCAGCTCGCCTGCCACCAGTTTGAAACGTGCGCCGTCCTCTTCCCATACGGGCAGGGCGTCCGACTCGATATGGTGGAAGCTCGGCTCGATCTCCTCCAATGCCTTCGGTAGGGCCACCCAGATCTGCAGGCCGTGCATGTGCTTATCCACCTTGCGCAGGCGTTCGGGCGTGCGTTCGCTATGCACGATGCCATGTCCGGCGATCATCCAGTTCACGGCGCCGGGGGTGATCTCCACGGCGGTGCCCAGGCTGTCGCGGTGCATCACGGCGCCTTCGAACAGGAAGGTGAGGGTGCACAGGCCCGTGTGCGGATGCGGCCCCACATCCATGTTCTCGTGGTCGTCCATGGCCACGGGCCCCATGTGGTCGATGAAGATGAAGGGTCCCACCATGCGCTTGGCATGGAAGGGCAACAAGCGGCCCACCATGAAGTTGCCGATGTCGCGCGGGCGCTCCGGGATGATGATACCGATGTTGGACATGGTCGGATGGATCAGGGCAGTTTCCAGTTGGGCAGCAAAGCAATATCCGAAGGAACGGATGTCATTTCAATTGAACAGGGCGATCGGGTCGTTAGCGCACGGTTCGTCGGTGAGTGATCGGGTACTCACTACCTACTCCAACCCCACCCACCTCAACCGCAAGCTATTGCTCACCACGCTCACGCTGCTCAGCGCCATGGCCGCGCCGGCGATCATCGGATCCAAAAGGAAACCGTTGAAGGGGTAGAGCACCCCGGCGGCGATGGGGATGCCGATGATGTTGTAGATGAAGGCCCAGAAGAGGTTCTGGCGGATGAGGCGCACGGTCTTGCGCGAGAGGGTGATGGCGCGCGGGATGGCGTTGAGGTCGG
>JADLAI010000158.1 GCA_020848295.1 Flavobacteriales bacterium | reverse complement strand
TACCGATCGGGCATGGCAAGAACCAGCCGATCGCCTCCAACAAGACCGAGGAGGGCCGATCCCTGAACCGCAGGGTGGAGTTCCGGTTAACGGTGAAGGACGAGCAGCAGGCCTTCCAGAAGACCCGTTGAACGCTTGGTGCGTTTCCGCGCCAAGCGCGTGCTGCATACCATTTGGATATCCAATACCATCCGGTCCGCTTGCTCTTTTCCCATGCCTTCTCCGCGCGACCTGTTCCGTAGGTCCAGCCCTCGGTAGCTTCGCTCCCTACGGTCCACGCCATGGGCATTGGAACGGACCTCCGGGATCGGCCTGTGAAAGAATGCCGCGCATCTTCGGCCGCTATTGAATGTCCCAATGGTATTGTTGTCCGTTGCGGTACATTCGTATCCATGCAGCGGATGCTCCGAACGTGGCTCGCGTTGCTCGTGGCCCTGGTGGCTGTACGGGCGATCGCACAGCAGGGGCCCGGGCTGATCGAGAACCGCGGGCAGTGGCCTGATGCCGTCACCCACCGTGCTGAGCTGGCCGGAGCGACCGTGTGGCTCGAACGGGGTTCCATCCTGATCGACCGCTTCGACCAGGAGGCCATGGAGGCCACCGCCCATGCCCATATCCATGCCGGGACCACCGCCCCCACGTCCGTACGGCACCACGCCTTCAGGTTACGCTTCCTTGGCACCCGACCGGCCCGGCGCATCGAATCCACAGGGGTCCGCCGCGGCACCTACAACTACTTGATCGGCAATGACCCCGAACATTGGGGACGGCAATGCCACGCCTTCAGTGCGGTGGTCCAACATCACATCCACCAAGGCATCGACCTCCGCACACGTGTAGCGAACAATGGGGTCAAATACGATCTGATCATCGGACCTGGGGCGGACCCTACCCAGATCGTCTTCACCTACGATGGTGTCGACGCCATCTCCGTGGCGCCGGAACAGCTCACCTTACGCACATCGCTGGGAGAGTTCATTGAGCGCATCCCGATCGCCTACCAAGAGATCGCGGGCGAACGAAAAGTGGTCTCCTGCACCTATCGAAGCACGGCCGATGGGATCGGCTTCCAGCTTGGCCCGTACGACCCGGAACACCCCGTGGTGATCGACCCCACTTTGGTATTCAGCACATACTCCGGCTCGTTCGCCAACAACTTCGGCTATACCGCCACTTTCGATCGCGATGGATTCCTGTATAGCGGCAGCTCGGCTTTCGGACAGGGTTACCCCACCACCCTCGGAGCCTATCAAGTGGTGCATGCTGGCGGCCATGGTCTCCATGACGGCATCGACATGGCCCTTACGAAATACGACACCACGGGAACGGCATTGATCTGGAGCACGTACCTGGGCGGCAGCAGCGATGAGCTCCCCCATAGCCTGGTGGTGAACACCAATGATGAGCTCTTCGTCTATGGCACGACCAGCTCGATCGACTTCCCCGTCACGTCAAACTCCTTCGACACATCGTTCAATGGTGGCACAGCGTTGAACCTCACCAATGGCATCGGTGCCAACTACCCCAATGGTTCGGATATCGTGGTCGCCCGGCTGAACGCCGCCGGAACCGACCTGGTGGCCAGCACCTACTTCGGCGGCACGGGGAACGATGGCATGAACACCGCCGCCGGCCTGAAGTTCAACTATGCCGACGAGATCCGTGGCGAGGTGCTACTGGACAGCCATGACAACGTATACATCGTGAGCAGCACCGCCAGCGCCGATCTGCCGGTGACCAACGGGGCCGTTCAACCGACCTTTGGCGGGGGGGGGCAGGACGGTGTGCTGGTGAAGATGGACGCCTCGCTATCCACCCTGTTCTGGTGCTCCTACTTCGGCGGTTCGCAGGCCGACGCCGTGTACAACATCGAGTTGGATGGCACGGATGGCATCTACATCGCTGGAGGCACGCGCAGTCCCGACCTGCCGGTGACCGCGAACGCCCTACAGGTCACCTTCCAAGGCGGTATCGCCGATGGCTTCGTGGCCCACCTCGATGCCGATGGCTCCACGGTCCTGGCCTGCACGTACTTCGGCAGCCCGGCGTACGACCAATGCTATTTCGCCGACCTTGACCAACAGGGCGACATCTACCTGTTCGGCCAGACGCAGGCACCCAGCACCAGTTTCATCGTGAACGCACCCTACAGTGTGCCCAATGCCGGGCAGTTCATCACCAAGCTCAACCCCTCCTTGAGCACGATCCTGCTCAGCACCCGCTTCGGCCAGGGCGATGGACTGCCGGATATTTCACCCAGCGCTTTTCTGGTGGACTATTGCAACAAGATCTACGTAAGCGGCTGGGGCAGTACCATCCAGAGCGGATCGTTGAGCACCGCCGGCCTGCCCGTGACCGCCGATGCATTCCAAGCCACCACCGACGGCAACGACTTCTATCTCGCCGTGTTCGACACCGACCTGAGCGACCTGTACTACGCCACCTTCTTCGGTGGAAGCATCAGTGCTGAACATGTGGATGGCGGCACCAGCCGTTTCGACCGGAGGGGCCGTATCTACCAAAGCGTATGTGCCGGCTGCGGCGGATCCTCCGACCTACCCATTGCGCCCGATGGCCTGGCCTGGAGTCCAACGAACAACAGCGGCCTGTGCAACAACGCGGTATTCAAGTTCGACATGGACTTCCCCATCGTGGTGGCCGACTTCAACAGCACCGTGAACTGCCTGCCCGCCCCCGTTTCCTTCACGAACCTGAGCTATGGCGCAGCCAGTTACCAGTGGGACTTCGGCGACAACACCTCCAGCACCGACCCCGCACCCGATCATGTGTATCCGCAACCCGGGGTGTACACCGTGCGGCTGATCGCAACCAACGAAGTCACCTGCAACCACAGCGATACCACATACAGGCAGGTGGTGGTCCTTGGTCTGGGCTCGTATGACCTTCCTGATACCACCCTTTGCCCGGG
>JADLAI010000157.1 GCA_020848295.1 Flavobacteriales bacterium | reverse complement strand
GACCGAACGTGGTCATCATCATCCTCGAAAGCTTCTCCGCCCAATACAGCGGGCGGTTATCGGGCGGCGAGGGCTACATGCCCTTCCTGGACTCACTCATGGGCGTGAGCCTGAACATGACCAGGGCTTACGCGAACGGACGTCGGAGCATCGATGGCATCCCGGCCATCCTCGCCTCCATTCCCGAACTGATGAATGAAGCCTTCATCACCTCGCCGTACGCCAGTCGTCCGTTCACCTCGCTGGCAAGTGTGCTCGGTCCCGATGGATATCACACGAGTTTCTTCCACGGTGGTCGCAATGGCACCATGGGGTTCGATGCGTTCGCCCGATCGGCAGGGTTCGAGAGGTATGTGGGTCTGAATGAATATACCGGATCCAAGGAGGATATGGATGGGCATTGGGGTGTTCGGGACCGGCCCTTCCTGCAGTTCTTCGCTCACGCATTGAGCCAGGAGAGGCAGCCCTTCCTCAGCACGGTATTCACACTGAGTTCCCATCACCCTTATGAATTGCCCGAAGCGGAAATGACCCGGTTCAAAGGAGGGACCTTGCCGATACACCCCACCCTTCGGTATGCGGATGATGCCCTACGGGACTTCTTCGCAACAGCACGAAGGCAGCCCTGGTTCGCGAACACCCTGTTCGTGGTCACCGCTGACCATACGGCTGACATCCTTCGCGATGGCCAACACTACAACCAGAGCATGGACTACTGGATCCCGCTGCTCTACCACATGCCAGGACGCATCACTCCATCACAGCAGGCCACGGTCACCCAACAGATCGACATCCTACCGACCGTTGTACAGATGAGCGGCCACCGGGGGCCATTCTTCAGCTTCGGGCACAGCGTGCTGCAACCGACCTCGTCGACCATCGCGATCGTATCGAGCAACGGGATCTACCAATGCGTGGGCGAAAAGCTACACTTGCAGTTCGATGCCCGGAAGGTGGTCGGTCGTACACTGCTCGTGGACCAGGCCGACACCCTCGGCATTGGTGCGATGGAGAAGGGAATGATCACCCAGCTCAAGGCGGCGATCCAACAATTCAACAGCCACATGGGGAGTGGCCAACTCGTTGTGGAGCGATGAGAAGGATGATGCTCGTACTGAACCCGCGCTCTGGCAAGGGCCAGGCACTTCGCCACCGGGGGACGGCCGAACGGATCGCCTCGGAATTGGGGATCGCCCTGGATGTACGCCATATCGAACGGCAAGGCCATGGTAAGGATCTGGCCGTGGAGGCAGTGGCCAGCGGCATGGAACGTGTGATCAGCGCGGGCGGGGACGGCACGATGAACAGTGTGGCCGCAGGTCTATTGAACACCAAGGTGGCCATGGGGGTGGTGGCCATGGGCAGTGGTAACGGCTATGCCCGGTCCTTGGGCCTCCCGTTGGATCCGCAGAAGGGGTTCAGGCACGCGTTCACCGGTGAAGCCGCGCAGATGGACATCTGTTTCCTCAACGACACCCCTTTCCTGGGCACGGCCGGTATCGGATTTGATGCACGGGTCGCACAGGCCTTCGACAAGAGCAACGGGCGAGGCATGCTGGGGTATGCACGGATCATCCTGAAGGACATCCTGGGCGCGCCGCCCATGCGTGTGGTCCTGAAAGCGAACCACGAGACCACCGAGAAAGAGGTCCTCATGGTGGTGTTCTGTAACACGCGCGAGTTCGGGAACGGCGCCCGGATCAGTCCCGGTTCACTCCCCGACGATGGCTGGGCCGAGGTGCGTGTGATCCGCAAACCGCCGCTATTCCCATTGATCAATGCCTTCGTGCAGATCTACACGGGCAAGGCGGATAAGAGTCCGTACATCACCAACATCGTCACACGTAATGCCACGGTGTGGCAGGAAGGCACCCTCGCACATCTCGATGGCGAACCGATGGAGGTGGGCCACGAGGTCAGGTTCCGATTGGAACCGAAGCGGCTGTGGGTGGTGCGATGATCCTGATCGAAGGCCGAAGCTCATCGGACGCATAGGACTGACCATGGCCCCAATGGCTCGTTGGAGCATCTTTGGGCTGCAGATCCACCAATTGGACATACAATTCCAGCCAAGGATGCGCAGCTATCTTTTCGAAGGGCGATCCGTGACGGGCGTTGCGTAGCGGTGCCTACGGAAAGCATGGCACGGACAAGCCATGTGGAAAAAGAGCAAGCAGATCGGGTGATATTGAATGTCCAATTGGCATTATGCCCCGCGCGGGGACCCCGACAAGCAGCGATGGAGGCTGCTGCTCAGCGTAGGTACTGAGTCGGTGGTGAAGATCCGGTCTGTCGATCATCCTGGTCCGAATGAACCATGAGGTGCGAAAGTGCGAGGGTGCAATAGACGTGACTCTCGCACTTTCGCACCCTTGAACCCGAGACCGACCGGTACTTTCTCGCCGCCTCAGTCATATCGTGCGGATCCATGGTTGAAGCTGGCTATTGACGGAAGACCAGGGGCTGCTCCACCCGATCATCCTTCCTTCTTCAACCACTGCTCGGTGAACAACGCGTTCATCTTCATCTGAAGCTCTTTCGTCACCACTGCTTCCAACCTGCCGCTCGCAAGGTCGAACACATGGAGACGTATCTCCTCATGAGCCTCGTATGCACCATCGGCATCAGTGTCCACCCTCGTTCGGATCACGATCGCGTCATCGCCGTTCACGACCTCCCAGCCGAGCAGGTCCTCATCCACCGGGCTGACCGCCCGGAAACCGCTTCCGTCCAAGGCCGATATCCCAAGATGGGACGGATCGCCATAGTCAAGCCGTCCGTCCTTGTTGATGTCCTTGTCAATGACGGTGTATAGCACGTTCCTCGAAAGAAGTTCACCCTGCTCATGCGTATAGGTGTGGACCGCATCGATCATGATCTTCCGGTCGGTTAGAAGATGGGTCGCCTTTGTCCTCAGATCCAGGAACAGGATATTCCAGAAACGCGGTGCATATTCCTCGCTGCTGTCGAACGATCGGGACAGACCCGACTTACCCCCACGATCATCCCTTTGGACGCTCAACGGCAGCAATGCATATCCACCGCTGTCCGGTTGGATCGACTCTTCGATTCCGAACGTGGATCCACCACCATCAGGCCCGCTCTTCTCCTTGTCATTATGGTCATTCCCGACCCTCGGTGGCCCGTCGCTTCGTCCCGTTCCACATGCCAGCAGGAACAGCAAAGCACCGGCCATTAGTAGTGTGTGCATACAGCGTGTCATTCCGGGTCGAAGTATCATGGTGATCATGCTCATGTGGACGTTGAATGCTGCATCACTGGCGATCCAACTCCTCGTTCGTCACCTTGTTGCGTTCCTGCTGCATGGGGTTGGGCTGCCTCCTCTCCCGGCCCTTGAACACATCGAAGCGTGTGGGCACCATGCGCGGTGGCCAGCTGTTGTTGTTCAGGTCGCAGTCGGCTGTTTCGAGGAAGGGATCGAGGGTCACGCGCTTCACCTCCTTGCGCTTCACGAAGACCTTGCTGACCTCGTCGCTGGTCTTCCACAGCTCGGCGGGGATCCGGTCCACCTCCTTCGATCCGTCCACGTACTCCCATTCCAGGATCACCGGCATCACCAGCCCGCCGATGTTCTTGAACGAGATCTCGTACAGATGGAACTCCTCGCGTAGCAGCGCGATCTCTTCCGGCTTCAAGCCCTGTTGCCATTTCTCGTACGCGATCTTTTCGCGCTCGGTGGCCGTGAGGGGATCGTAGCTGTTGTAGAAGTCCCTGGTCGCGGGGTCGCGGTCCACCACAAAATCCAGGTTGCTCTCGATGTTCCGCTGGCGACTGAGGTCGGGTACCTCACCGGCCTTGTCGGCTCGGTTTAGCTGCTCCGCTGTCACTGGATCGCGCGGGTGCATGCGCTTGTACTTAAGATCGGTGATGGCGATGTCCACGTGGTCGGTGGTGTAGAACCAGCCGCGCCAGAACCAGTCGAGGTCGGTGCCGCTGGCGTCCTCCATGCTGCGGAAGAAGTCGGCCGGCGTGGGGTGCTTGAACTTCCATCGCTCGCAATAGGTCCTGAAGGCGTGGTCGAAGTGCTCGCGGCCCAGCACCGTCTCACGCAGTATGTTGAGCGCGGTGGCCGGCTTGCCATAGGCGTTGTTGCCGAACTGGGTGATGCTCTCGCTGTTGGTCATGATGGGTTCGATGCGGGCCTTCACCTTGTCCGGCGCAGCATTGGGGTCCCCTTTCATGTAATCGACGATGTTGCGGGGCTTGCCGCGCCAGCTGGGATAATCCTTGTCCCACTCCTGCTCGGTGAGGTATTGCACGAAGGTGTTCAGGCCCTCATCCATCCAGGTCCACTGGCGCTCATCGCTATTGATGATCATGGGGAAGAAATTGTGGCCCACCTCGTGGATGATCACCCCGATCATGCCGTACTTGGTGCGTTCGCTGTAGGTGCCGTCCTTCTCGGGTCGCCCGCCGTTGAAACAGATCATGGGGTACTCCATGCCGATGCGGTCGGTGTGGATGCTCTGCGCCACGGGGTAGATGTAGTCGCAGGTGTACTTGCTGTACGTCTTGATGGTGTGCGCCACCACCTTGGTGCTGTATTGGCCCCACAGCGGGTTTCCCTCCTTCGGGAAGAAGCTCATGCAGAGCACGTGGCCCTTTCCCACCGGCTGGTCCATGCCATCCCACAGGAACTTGCGGCTGCTGGCGAAGGCCACGTCGCGCACGTTGGTGGCCTTGTAGGTCCAGGTCTTCCTCCCGAGCCTTCGCTTGTCGTCCGCGCTCTTCGCCTCGTTCTTCCGTACCTCCTCCTCCGTGATGATGTAGACGGGTGCGGTGGCCGATCGCGCCTTGGCCAGACGGCTCCGCTGGTCGGCTGTGAGCACCGCGCTCTCGTTCTGCAGCACACCGGTTGAGGCCACCACATGGTCCGCAGGGACCGTGATGCTCAACGTGTAATCGCCGAAGTCGAGGGTGAACTCGCCCTGCCCCAGGAACTGCTTGTGCTGCCAGCCGCTGTAGTCCATGTAGGCGGCCATACGCGGGTAGAACTGCGCGATGGTGAAGATGTAGTTGTCCTCCTCGGGGAAGTGTTCGTAGCCCCCGCGTCCGCCCCACTTGAAGCGGTCGTTGATCCAGTTCCACCATTCCACCTTGAAGCTGTACACCCCTCCGGGAAGCAGTGGCTTGGGCAGGTCCACGCGCATCATGGTGCGGTTGATGGTGTACTTCAGCGCACCACCATTGGCATCGGTGACCGAGGTGATCCTGTAGCCGCCCTCGAAGGGCTTCACCCACTTGCCGACCTGGTCCAGGTTCAGGCTATCGCCGATGGTACCCGTGCGGATGAGGTTCGCATCGCTGCCGGGTTCAAAGATGTTCTGGTCGAGCTGCAACCAGAGGTAATCCAGCTTGTCCGGGCTTTGGTT
>JADLAI010000156.1 GCA_020848295.1 Flavobacteriales bacterium | reverse complement strand
GCAAGGCTTACGCTTTCACAAAGGGCTTCGAGCGGCGGATGCCATCGGGATCGATCATTTCCAGTATGTAAACGCCGGAGGGTAGTCCGGAAACATCGATCCGTCCAGGGGAGGTAGCCATATCCCGTTGCAACACGACATGTCCATTCATCGTGTGGACCCGGATCGATCGGTTCGATCCTGCCACACCGTGGAGATCCAGTTCCAACAGGTCGTGGACCGGGTTCTGGAGATGGAACGATCCTTGACCCTTTTCACCTACGGAGAGGAAGTCCGAACAACCGATCGCGCCAGCGGCCCATATCGGCACGAATTCCACGTACGGTATCGCATCAAATGGTTGCATCGCCTGACCTGCGATGTAGCCCAACACCACACCGTTGATGATGCGCAGGTCCGTGATACGGCCGAAGTAATCCGGGCGCCGGTAGTCGCCAATGACATCCCAAGCATTCTCGATCGCCACGATCATGGGCATCACCACGATGATGCTATCCCCAATGGCACCCAGATCGGATGCCGCCATGGAAAAGGTCCCGTTGCAGTCGAGATCCGTTCCATCCCAGATCCGGATCACTTCACGTTCCTCCGCGCCACGCAGCACATCGATCACCTCAAGATCCATCCCATCGGCGTCCACGTTCATGACCCGGCCACTGATCACCGCATCACCCGGCCGATCGTTGACCGTGACACAGAACGACGTGGGGATCCAACTACAGGCCATCAGCCCGGATCGGAGTGCGAGGGTCGTAAGCACGAGGATCAGCGGGGTCTTCATGAAATGATGGTTCCGGGTGCAGTTCCAAGGGCGATCACGTGGCCCTGCCTACGCTCATCGAAGACAAGGTACGAAGGGGATCCGCTGCCTGCAACGGGATATCGTGACATCCCACGGTTGAGGACACTTCCTCACCTTTACCCCCATGTGGCGCCGCCTGCTCAGCTACCTGTGGCCGACCATTCAACTTCGCGAGCCAAGCCTACATGGTGTACTGACCGTGCGCTGGGAGGCCGGTGCAAAGGTGCTCAACAGTGCGAATGGCAACCAGAGCTTTGGTGCGCTGCATCGGGTGTGGCAATTGATATTCGATGAACTGGACCTGCGCCGGGATCCACCACGGGATGTGCTCCTGCTCGGATTGGGTGGTGGCAGTGTGCCTACCATCCTGCGCGAAGAACTGGGTATCGCTGCCCGGATCACCGCCATTGAACTGGACCCTGCCATGGTACGCATCGCACAAGCGCACTTCGGACTGGAGCGACACGCCGACCTGAAGGTGATCATCGGTGATGCCACGATCCAGGTGCATGCCCTACGCCAACGCTTCGACCTGGTGGTGGTGGATCTTTTCGACGACCTGGACCTGGCCCGTGGGGTGGATTCGAGAGCATTCGTCCATGGCCTCCGCGACCGCTGCGCCGAGGGTGGTACGGTGTGCTTCAACACCGTTTCGTACGACGCCGCCAGTGACAGGCGTTGCCAGGCCGTGGTGGACCACGCCATGGCCATTTTTCAGGAGGTACATGAATTCCGGGCCGAGGAGGTGAACCGGGTGTTCATTATGTCGTGAGCAACGTTCGCCGAACACCTAACGTCTTTTCAAAGGATCGGCCCGAACTTTGGGTACTGGGCCGTCGTGCCCACCGGCTTGACGAACATTCGCCCATATAGTCTGATCCTCAGCATGTTGATCGGAGCAGGTGCCTTGTGGGCCCAGCCCTGTTCCATCAACCTGGGGCCTGACCATACCATTTGCCAAGGGCAATCGGTCACCCTGACCGCACCCGGAGGTTTCCCGAACTACCTCTGGAGCACCGGTGCGACCAGCCAGTCCATCAGCGTGGGTTCGTCCGGCACCTATTGGGGGGAAGCCAGCTACACCAGCCCACAGCTGTTCCCGAACAGCAACTTCAATGCGGGGAATACCGGCTTCGGGTCCGATTTCACGGCCACCACCGATCTGAGCTCGGATGGCCGGTACTGGGTGGGCACGAACCCGAACGCCTACCACAACCAATTCTTCGGGACGGGATCCGGCAACTTCCTGATCGTGAATTCAGGATGGACCTCGGCACTGTGGAACGTTTACTGCCAGCAGGTGGCGGTATGCCCCGGCCAGACCTATACGCTTTCCTACTGGGTGCGCACCCTTTCCAATGCCACCCCTGCGCGCCTGCAATGGTGGGTGGATGGTGTGGCCGTGGGTGGCGAAGTGACGCTGCCCGCTTTCGGCTCCGGCTGGCAGATGATCACGCAGTCCTGGACCTCCGGTGCGGGTGTAACGAGCGCCACGTTGTGCCTGCGCGCCATGTCCGGTGAAGGCGTTGGGAACGATTTCGGCCTGGACGACATCACCATGCAGGGGACCATCCGCCTGCGGGACCATGTGGATGTGACGGTTACTCCGCTTCCGGTGGTGGACCTCGGACCCGATGCCGTGATGTGTCAAGGGCAGAACCTCGTGCTGGATGCCGGAGTGACCGGTGGCACCTACGTCTGGCAGGATGGATCCGGAAGCTCGGGATACGTGGTGAGCGGCCCAGGCACCTATCACGTAACAGTGACCGCCAATGCATGCCCCGCCTCGGACACCATCGTGGTGGCTTACAACCCCTTGCCCATCGTGGACCTTGGGGCGGACACCACCTTGTGTTCGGGTGAAACACACCTCCTCAACGCCCAAGTGCCGGGTGGTAGTTACGTATGGCAGAACGGCAACACGGCCCCCTTCTTCAACGTCTCGGCACCGGGCACCTATTCGGTGCAAGTAACGGTGAACAACTGTTCCGCATCGGATGTGGTGGATGTGGCCTACAACCCCGTGCCGGTGGTCGACCTCGGCCAGGACACCACCTCGTGCATGGGCGCCACGGTGACCCTTGATGCCGCAACACCCGGCGCCACGTATCTCTGGTCCGATGCTTCGACCGCACCCACCTTGGATGTGACGAGCGCGGCGAACGTGAGCGTGCAAGTGACGGTGAACGGGTGTACGGGAACCGATGCGGTGAACGTGGGCTTCAACCCGGTACCCGTAGTGGACCTTGGGCCGGACCAGATCGTTTGTCCAGGAACCGCTGTCCTGTTGGATGCCAGCACACCTGGAGGCAGCTACCTCTGGCAGGATGGCAGCACCTCCCCGACCCACAGTGCCACCACACCCGGCACGTACACAGTGGATGTGACCGTGAACGGATGCACCGGAACGGATGCGTTCGACCTGGCGAACCATACGCTACCGGTGGTGGACCTCGGCCCGGACCGCACGATCTGTGCAGGTGAAAGCACGACCATCGGCACCTCGGTACCCGGTGCCACCTACGCATGGACCACCGGGGTCGGCACGAATACGATCGATGTGACCACCGCCGGTACCTATGGTGTGGACGTGACCTTGAACGGCTGCACGGTACACGACGACATCAACGTGGCGGTGACACCTCTGCCGAGCTTCGACCTGGGCCCCGACCGAACGATCTGCCCTGGCACCACAACGATGATCGATGCGACCGTGGCCGGTGCGACCTACGCCTGGAACACCGGAGCCTCATCGCCCACGATAAGTGTCGGTCCGGGGACCTACGACGTGACGGTCACCGCGAACGGTTGCAGCCATACCGATGCGATCACCATCGACAATTGGGTGGTGGTGCCCGTGGATCTTGGGCCGGATATCACCTTGTGTCCGGGTACGACGTTGGCCCTGGATGCCACGCTCGCCGGTGCTGGATACCTGTGGCAGGATGGTTCCACAGCACCGGTGTTCGCTGTTTCGTCCAACGGTACGTACAGCGTGACGCGTACCGATGGGAACGGCTGCGTGAGCAGCGATGCGATCACCGTCTCGTACGACTCTCCTTCACCGATCGACCTGGGTGCCGATACAGTGATCTGCCAGGGAGAGGCACTTGTCCTGAACGCCACCGTACCCGGTGCCACGTTCGCATGGAACACCGGTGCGAACAGCCCCACGCTCACCGTGACCACGGCCGGGACCTATATCGTTGCGGTGACACAAGGCTCCTGTTCCGTGAACGATGCGATCGATGTGCAAGTGGCCGCACTGCCGGTGGTGGATATCGGGCCGGACCTGAGCCTATGTCCGGGCGAGACCACGATCCTTGATGCGAGCGGTGCAGGACTCAGTCATCTCTGGAGCTCTGGCGCCACCACACCGACGATCACCGTCACGGCCACAGGGAACTATGCGGTCACCGTGACGAACACGGCGGGTTGTTCCGTGACCGATGCCGCCACCGTGACCTACGCGACACCCGATGCCGTGGACCTTGGACCGGACCTCACGTTGTGCCAGGGCGAAAGTGCCGTGCTCGACGCTACCCTTCCTGGCGCCGGCTATGCATGGAGCACCGGAGCTACGGGAGCAACGATCACCGTGAACACATCCGGAACCTATAGCGTGTCCGTGACCCAGGGTGCATGCTCCGTGGGTGATGTCATCGATATCACCGTGAACCCCATGCCCGTGGTGGACCTTGGCAACGACGTGACATTGTGCGCTGGTGAGGACATCACCCTCGATGCCACCTGGTCCGGGGCCACCTACACCTGGAGCACGGGTGCGGCCACGCCCACGATCACCGCGAACACCACCGGCACCTACTCCGTGGAGGTGGACCTGAACGGTTGCGTGGCCACCGATACGATCACCGTCACCGTGCTCTCGGCCACCACGGTGGACATCGGACCGGACGCCACGATCTGCGCCGGTGGAACCGTAACGCTCGATGCCACCACCGCCGGTGCGACCTACCTCTGGAGCAATGGCGCGACCACGCCCACGATCGATGTGACCACCTCCGGTACGTACAGCGTGGAGGTCTTCGTGGGGCAGTGCAGCGTTCCCG
>JADLAI010000155.1 GCA_020848295.1 Flavobacteriales bacterium | reverse complement strand
CGGCTTGCAGTTGACCGCTCACGGTCAGGCGGCTTTCGGCACCGAAGAAGTCTTCTTTCCAGTTCACGGAGCCGTCGTCGTTCAGTGGCGGGTTCTTCGCATCCAGCGTGCTCACGCGGAACATCTCACCTGCGCCCTCCGCATCGCTGGCGGTGATGATGGGGCTGTGGAAGTAGTTGTAGCCAAGCCCATCGAAGTACTCGTGTATGCCGAAGCTCACCTGGTGGCGGATGCGAAAAATGGCGCTGTAGGTGTTGGTGCGGAAACGCAGGT
Organism: Flavobacteriales bacterium; assembly: GCA_020848295.1. GTDB lineage: Bacteria > Bacteroidota > Bacteroidia > Flavobacteriales_F > PHOS-HE28 > PHOS-HE28. The sequence goes on along the minus strand of JADLAI010000155.1, from coordinate 2,533 downwards.
GGGCGTTCTCCCGCAGGAATTCCAGCGAGTGTTTCTTCGGCTGGATGGGATAGGCGTTCGCATCGCTGTCGCCCAGCACTTCCACGGAAGTCACCTGCATCTCCACGCGCTGGCCGCTGCCCTGGCTCTCCACGATCAGACCGGTACATTTAACGGCGGCACTGGTGGTGAAACGTGCGCGCATGGCGGCATCCACCTGCTCCTGGTCGATCACGCATTGCAGGTTGCGGATGGTGCTGCCGTCGTTCAGTGCGATGAAGCGGTCGTTGCGGAAGGTGCGCACCCAGCCGGCCACGGTGATGGTGGTGTTGGTGAGAGCGGTGTCGTCGAGGACGGACTTGATGGGGGTGGGTTGCTGCATGGGACGGCCCGCGATCGGGGAGGCAAAGGAACGAAGTGGCGCGGAAGACGCCGCCGTGGCCAGCAGGTAGAAGGGCGGCTATTCCATTACGAAGCGTCCGGAACCGGACCAGCCCAGGTCCGTTGTAGTGATCCGTGCGTGGTAGGTGCCGGGTGCGAAGTGGGTCACATCCAAGGCGATGGCCAATGCCACACTGTTCAATACCTGGTGAGAGACGATACGGCCTGTGACATCCTCCAGCGTGATCGCCAGCGGTTGGTCAACCTTGATGGGTAGCCGGACGTAGACCCGGTCAGTGGCAGGATTTGGGAAGAGGATCAGCTCTTCAGGAGCACACGGTGTGGCGCTGATCACGGCAAGCTCCTCGATCGTCCCGTCGATGTCCTGTTCCAGGAGCCGGTAGAGCGATCGATCTGTGGTGTTGATCGGAGGGACCGGTAGTACATAAGTGGTCGGAATATTGCTTGTGCCATCAGCCTGCAACGTGCCGATCGCAGACCAATGGAGGCCATCGGCGGTGTACTCCACCACGAACAGCTCGCTATGCTGTTCTGAAGCGGTGCGCCAGGTCAGATGAGGGATGTTCTGTTTACAGCTGGCTTCGAACGAAAGCAACGAAACCGGCAAAGGGGTATCATCGTAGGCCAGGGCCCAGATGTGTTCGTTGGTGGGCGTGATGGCATCGCTGAACACCACGTTGGGCACCACCACTTCGCGCAAGAAGGGTTGGGTTTGGCTCGGCAAGGGCGCTTGCCAGGTACCGCCGGACTCCAGCCACCGTTGGGCGCGAACGGGCCCTGGCCCCAAAATGGGGTCGTCGGGCGGTGCGTAGCTCAGGCGTAGCGTACCGTTCAACGCTCCGTTGGGTAGGTCCACGAGCCAGAAGCGATCCGCTGTTTTGGGGCTATTGTCCGCCACGGATACGCCGGCCATGTGAAGGACCTGCTGGTTGGCGGTGATCGGATGGACGGTGTTGTCCGCGGCGGTGTGATAGGTCGCAACGGACAGGAGCGTGTTCGTTGGGAAGGCGACCGAAGGCGTGAATGCGAAGGGAAGCGCATTGTTCGAACCATCGGAGAATGGGACGCGGTGTTCGCTGAGGTCGCTGCCCAGGGCCCATTCAAACCGACTGAGCAGGTCGGCGGTTTCACTACGGATGCTTCCTCCCGCATCGGTCAACGCCGCGCTCGCCGGGTTGTACAACGAAAGGGTGCGTGTGTTGAGTAGCATGGTGCCACTATTGAGCGTTAGTGACCCGTCGGGCTGTGCGGCCGTTCCACACTGGGCATCGCGTAAGAGCGTTTTGGTGCCACCAGAGATCACCAGGTTCCGGAAGTCGGTGGTCGCCGTTCCTTGGATCGTCTGGGGTAGCGTGTTGTGCAGGAGTACGTTGCCCGTACTGGAGGCAGTGAAGCCCAAGCCACCACTGTTGTTGGTCCAATCGCCCAGCAGGTGAACGGAACCGTCATTCTCGAACACGGTAGCGGTATTGAGTTGGGCCCCACCTTGCACCACGAGTTGTGTTCCCGTGGCCACCGTGATCGTGACCCCCGTTCCGTTGATGACGGTTTGTGCGCTTACCGCCGAGGCCGCGAACCCAAGAAGGGCTACAGCAACAACAAGCACCGCTGTCGGTTCGTATACCAGCGAAGCGAATGCCGGAGCATGCCATGCCCTCACCCTTCGCCTGGCGCGAAGAGCCTCGGCGTGAAGCGGTAAAAGTCGATGCTGCGGGATGAGGGCCATGGTGCTAACGTCACAAAGATCAGGTGCTGGCCAACCCCGCGCCATACCACATGTGTGGTAGTAGGCTGGTGGATGCGACATGTCGGTCAAGTCCGGAGAGGACAATGACCCCGCCATCCGGCCTACGGATACGGCGGAGAAGTAGCGGTCAACCATGAGTGACAGGGTGCGAAAGAGAGAGGGCGGGAACGCTAGAGCCCTCGTACCCACTCACGTTCGCACCATTCGCCATGATCGGCGTGGAAAGGCAGGAATTCGGATCTTCATCAACGGCTCAGTAACGGCGCAGGACATTCAGGAACCGGGGAAGACTTTTTTCACCGCTTCGTGGCGGCTGTTCACCTGCAGTTTCTCGTAGATGTTACGGATGTGGACGCGCACGGTACCAATGCTCACGCCGCCTTTTTCCGCGATCTCCTTGTACAT
>JADLAI010000154.1 GCA_020848295.1 Flavobacteriales bacterium | reverse complement strand
TCACCTTCACCCATTTCCTCCAGCGCCACCACCACTTGTGCTGGATGCTGGGCAGGCCCTTGGTGAAATAAGCGGCGAGGAAGGGATGCACGCTCAGGGTGAGGCCGTTCATCTGCTTTTCGCCATGGAGGTAATTGAGGGCGTTCTCGATCTCGTCCACGATGAGGACGGGTGCGCTCACCTCGCCGGTACCATTGCAGGTGGGGCAGCTCTCGCTGGTATCGATCTCCGTTTCGGGGCGCACGCGCTGCCGGGTGAGTTCGATGACGCCGAAGCGCGAAGGCGGCAGCACATTGTGCTTCGCCTTGTCGTCCTCCATGGCGTCCTTCAACGCCTTGTGCAGGGTGCGCCGGTTCTCAGGTTCGTACAGGTCGATGAAATCGATGGCAACGATGCCGCCCATGTCGCGCAGGCGCAGGAGGCGGGCGATCTCCCGTGCAGCCTCCACGTTGATGTCCAGGGCGTTCTTCTCCTGTGCCTGGTTCCCTCCCTTGCGGCTGCCACTGTTCACGTCGATCACGTGCATGGCCTCGGTCTTCTCGATGATCAGGTACGCACCGCTGGTGAGCATGACCTGTTTACCAAAGGCCTGCTTGATCTGCTTGTTGACGCCGAAATGGTCGAAGATGTCGAGCTTGTTCCGATAGTGTTTGACGATGCCCTTCTTCTCCGGTGCGATCTTCTCCAGGGTCTGGGTGATCTCTTCGGCGAGTAGTTCATCATCCACATGGATGCTGGTGAAATCCTTGTTCAACACATCGCGCAGCACGGCACTGGTACGGTCGAGTTCACCGAGCACCTTCTTGGGTGCTTGAGCGTTGCGCAGGTTGTGGAACAGCGTATCCCAGCGCTGGAGCAAGGTCTTCAGGTCGTTCTCCAGGTCCTCGGTCCGTTTGCCTTCGGCATTGGTGCGGATGATCACTCCGAAGTTCTTCGGCTTGATCGCGGCCATCAGTTCCTTCAGGCGCTTGCGCTCCACCTCATCGGTGATGCGTGAGGAGATGCTGGTCTTGTTGATGAACGGCACCAGCACCATGTAGCGCCCGGCCAGGGTGACCTCGGCGGTGAGGCGCGGTCCCTTGGTGCTGATGGGTTCCTTGGCGATCTGCACCAGGATGCTCTGGCTGGCGCTGATCACATCACCGAGCTTGCCTTCCTTGGGGATGTCCTGATCGAGTTTCCAGGATTCGAGCAGGCTGGTGGGTACCGTACCTGTAACGGCACCCTTGGCGAATTTGTAGGAGTTGCGGTACTGCGGGCCGAGGTCGAAGTAGTGCAGGAAGGCATCCTTCTCGTGGCCCACGTCCACGAAGGCCGCATTGAGGCCGGGGGCCACCTTGCGCACCTTGGCCAGGTACACATCCCCCACGGCAAAGCCGCGTTCGGTCTTCTCGCGGTGCAGTTCCGCGAGCACCTTGTCCTTCATCAGGGCAAGGGCCACTTCCCCGTCGGCGGACCGGATGATCAGATCGATGTTCACGATGGAACCATGGTATAGGTGGGCACTGGGCGGCACGTGGCCACCCTGCGAACGATCGGGCCGAGATGGTCACATCCCGGGCCCGGTCGCTCCACACCTCGAAGGACCTACCGGTTCTTCTTCTTATGACGGTTCTTCCGCAGACGCTTCTTGCGTTTGTGGGTGGCCATCTTATGACGTTTCCTCTTCTTTCCGCAGGGCATGGTGCTCCTTATTTAACGTTCTCCAATTCAAGCAGGAAGCGGTCCACCCCGTTGATGATGGCCGTATCCTGCGTCAGTGTTCTGTACTTCTTCAAGCTCGCGATCGCCTGGGGCGTACTGTCCAGTGTCGCGTAGGTGCGCCCTAGGTAGAACCAGGCATCGGGAAACCCGACGGAGTCCAGTTCCAGCACTTTCTGGAAGCGGGCAAGGGCCTTGTCGTATTGGCCGCTCTGAATGGAGAAGAGGCCCAGGTGCATGTGAGCTTCCGCATTGTCGGGGTGCTCCTCCACGATCTCGCGCAGCATCATGATGCCGCGCATGGGGTCCTGTCCATTGACCAGGGCGATCGCCTCTTGGGTCTTTGCTTGTGCGGGATCCATGGAACGGACCTCCGCTGCTTCCTTCCCGGCTGGTGTCCGGGGCGCCATGAACAAAAGAACGATCACCACCAACGCGCCCAGGAGGGCCAGTAGCTGGGGCTTCTTCAAGCCCATCACTGCTGCCCGCCGGAAGCGGGACGGTTCTTCACCTTGTCGACGAAGGTGTCGGCAGGTTTGAATGCCGGCACGTCATGTGCCGGAATGATGATGGTGGTGTTCTGGGCCAGGATCCTTCCTGTCTTCTGAGCCCTACGCTTCACCACGAAGCTCCCGAACCCGCGCAGGTGTACGTTCTCACCTTTTTCCAAGCTGTTCTTCACTTCCTCCATGAACGATTCCACCGTGGTAAGGACCACCTGACGTTCCACGCCCGTGCGCTTGGAGATGATACTGACCAACTCTGCCTTCGTCATACCCGCTTCGGTTTGGGGCGGCAAAGATAGCTGTTCAAGTGGATCGCGCAACCGATCTTTACCCCTGTATGTCAACAGCTTGGTTCAGTAAGGCCCTTCTGCCTTGGTACCGGGAGCACCAACGTCCGTTGCCTTGGCGGGCCGACCGGGATCCCTACCGGATATGGCTGAGCGAGGTGATCCTGCAACAAACACGGGTGGACCAGGGCACGGCCTACTGGCACCGCTTCGTGGACAGATACCCCCGGGTGCAGGACCTGGCGCGGGCCAGCGAGGATGAGGTGCTGCGTCTGTGGCAAGGGTTGGGCTATTACAGCAGGGCGCGGAACCTACTTTTGGCCGCCCGACAGGTGGTGGAACATCACCATGGGCTGTTCCCCTCGGACCACGCCGGGTTGTTGGGGCTGAAGGGGGTGGGGGAATACACCGCCGGAGCCATCGGCTCCATGGCATTCGGGACCCATGAACCGGTCGTGGATGGGAACGTGTACCGGGTACTGGCAAGGGTCTTCGGCATCGCCACACCGATCGATTCCACGGTCGGGCGCAGGGAGTTCCGGGCGTTGGCTGCCTCGCTCCTGCCCCATGACGCGCCTGGGGACCACAACCAGGCCGTGATGGAATTGGGGGCGTTGGTCTGTACATCCAAGGCACCGGATTGCCAGGAGTGCCCGGTTCGAGCGCGATGCATCGCCCATCGAAGCGATCGTATCGGGGAACTCCCTGTGAAAGCTGGAAGGACGAAAGTGCGCGAGCGTCACTTCAACTTCCTCCATATCCGATCACATGGCCGCCTGTTCCTGGAAAAGCGTGCGGCCAAGGACATTTGGCAGGGCCTGTACCAGCTTCCACTGATCGAAAGCACAGGGGCACTGGACCCGAAGGGGCTGGGCCGCCGCCTCAAGGCGGACCATGGTGAAGGCTGGAAGATCGTTGCACGGCATGGCCCGGTGAAACATGTGCTGAGCCACCAAGTGATCCGGGGCGTGTTCTGGGCGTTGGACCCGCCGCAGGGTTTCAAGCCTCCCGCCCAATGGATACCGGTGAGGTCGAAGGACCTGGAGCGGTACGCCCTACCACGTTTGTTGGAGCGGTACCTGGTTCCGGCTTAGCCTTGGACATACGCTATCTTCGTGGCCCTACCCCATCAGTCATGGCCGGAGTGAACAAAGTGATCCTGATCGGCAACCTCGGCGCCGACCCGGAGATCCGACATCTACAGAACGGTGCCAGTGTGGCGAACTTCCGCCTGGCCACTACCGAGACCTACAAGGACCGTACGACCGGTGATCGCCGCGAGCAGACCGAGTGGCACAACGTGGTGGCCTGGCGTGGCCTGGCCGAGATCACCGAGAAGTACCTGCGCAAAGGCAGTAAGGTGTACGTGGAAGGGAAGTTGCGCACCCGTCAGTGGCAGGACAAGGAGAATAACACCCGTTACACCACGGAGATCGTGGCCGACGAGATGACCATGCTGGACCGTGCCGGAGGCGAGGGCGGTGCGCCTCGACCAGCGGCCGCACAACCTGTTGCCTCCAGCGACCCGGCGCCGTCCGCGAACGACGACCAGGACGACCTCCCGTTCTAAGTGGAGCCTCCCGCGTTCCCGTTCTTCCTGCTTGCCATGGCGCCGGGCACCGTGGTGGTGCTGTGCATCATCGGCCTGTTGCTGGTGGTCAGCGCCGCGATGTCGGCCAGTGAGGTGGCGCTCTTCGCCCTTTCGCCGTCCCAATTGCGCGAGGTACAGGAACGTGGTGGCAACAGCGGCCGCCGTGTGCTGGACCTGTTGGCGAAACCCCGCCGTTTGCTGGCCACCATCCTGATCGCCAGCAACCTGGTGAACATGGGCGTGGTGATCCTGAGCGCGGTGATCGCACACGACCTCCTCGACCTTGGCGGCCTCCCGGCCTACCTGGTGGTCTTCATACAGGTGCTGGTGATCGCGTTCGTGATCGTGCTGATCAGCGAGGTGCTGCCCAAGGTGTATGCCACCTCCGACCCGGTGCGGGTGGCCCAGGCGATGAGCGGCCCCTTGTTGTCGCTTCGCTGGTTCCTATGGCCGGTGAGCGAGACCCTCGTACGGAGCGCCAAATTCATTGAACGACGTTTCCAACGGCGCAGTACACAGACCATTTCAGTGGACACGCTCGGACACGCGCTCGACCTCACCAAGGATGCGAACACCACCACCGAGGAACAGCACATCCTGCGGGGTATCGTGAAATTCGGTGGCATCGAAGTGCGGCAGGTCATGCGCCCACGCACCGAGATGGTGACCTTCGAGAAGGGCATCGGTTTCCAGGACCTGCTCGTGGCCATCGTGGATTCGGGATTCTCCCGGATACCCATCCATGACGGTAGCCCGGACCGTGTGATCGGTGTGCTGTACATCAAGGACCTGTTGCCACACCTGCGCAAGGACCTGTTCGACTGGCATACCCTGCTACGCACACCATACTTCGTCCCCGAGACCAAGAAGCTGAACGACCTGTTGAAGGAGTTCCAGTCCGAAAAGACCCACCTGGCGGTGGTGGTGGATGAATACGGTGGCACCAGCGGCATCATCACCATGGAGGATGTGATCGAGGAGATCGTGGGTGACATCACCGATGAGTACGATGACGAGAACCTCTTCTATAGCAAGGTCGATGACCACACCTGGATCTTCGAGGGAAGGACCGCGCTGACCGATCTTTACCGCGTGATGGGAGTGGACGGCAAACTCTTCGAAGAGAACAAGGGCGACAGCGGCACCTTGGGTGGCTTCATCCTTGAAATGACCGGCCGGATCCCGAAGAAGGGCGACCGGATCGATCTGCACGACCTCACCTTCGTCGTGGAGGCATCGGACAACAAGCGCATCCGGCGTGTCAAAGTGATCCAACAGGATGAGGCGGCCGATTGAACGGATCCTGGCGGCGGCGGTACTGCTCACCGCATGCACGGCCGACCCGGTGCCCAAGCCACGCGGGTACTTCCGTATCGACCTACCGGAGCAGACCTATCGCCAGTGGACGGACAGCATCACCTTCGAGGCCGCGCTCCCCACTTACGCACAGGTGGGGATCCGCAAGGCCAAGGATGATGCACGGTGGTTCGATATCCGATTCAAGGGACAGCGGGCCACAGCCCACCTCACCTGGTCGCCGGTGAACGGCCAACTACAGCACTTGATCGAGGATGCGCACACCTTCAAGAGCACGCACCAGGCGAAAGCGGCACGCATCCGGAGCGAACGGTTGATCCTGGACAGCACTCGGGTCTTTGGGACCCTGTTCGATATCGAGGGCGATGTGGCCAGTCCCTTCGTCTTCTACGTCACCGACAGTACGCACAACTTCCTGTACGGCTCCTTGTACTTCGACAACCGGCCGAACGGGGATTCGCTCGCCCCGGTAACGGAACGGTTGCGAAGCGATCTTCGGCACATGCTGGCTACGTTGCGCTGGCGGTGAACCGTCGCCCGGTCCGGTGCAGGGCCTTCAGGAGGAAGGCCAGCAGGATCAATGCCCCTTGCTGGTGCAGCACACCGGCCCACAGGTCCACCTGGGTCAGCACGGTGATCACGCCCAGCAGGAATTGCAGGAGCACGACCAGCAGGATGGGGAACCAGACGACCTCCATGGAAGCCTCGCGACGGAACCGCAGCACGTAGACGATGAAGCTCACGGCCACGAGGTAGGCCAGGTTCCTGTGAATGAACTGCACCCCATCGCGGTGATCGGAAAGATCGGTGATGAGGTCGCCGAAAGCACGCACGTTCTCCGGCATGAGCTCCCCGTTCATCAGCGGCCATGTATTGTAGATGCGGCCCGCATCAAGCCCGGCGGTGAAAGCCCCCCAGACGATCTGCACCACGAGCAGCACCAGGAGCACACGCGCCCACCGGCCCTCCCCCGATCCACTGGAGGCGAAAGAGGTACGCCCATCGCGGATGTCGAACACCGTCCAGAGCACAAGGGCGAAGACGGAGAACGCCGCGACCAAGTGGATGGCCAACCGGTAATGGCTCACATCGGGGTTCTGTTCCAGGCCGCTCGCCACCATGAACCAGCCCAGGGCACCAACCAGGCCACCACCGATCAGGATGGACCAGCACCGATCGAGCAGCCAGCCCTTCAGCAGTCCTTTCCGCCAGAAGAGGAAGAAAGGGATCGCGAAGGCCAGGCCCATCAGTCGGCCCCAGTTGCGGTGCAGGTACTCCCAGAAGAAGATCCGTTTGAACCCCTCGAGGTCCATGTGCTGGTTCTTCAGCGTGTATTCCGGAATGGCCTTGTAGCCATCGAAGGCCCGGTTCCAGTCCGCCTCATTCAGCGGTGGGATGGCGCCCATGATGGGGTCCCAGACCGTGATGCTCAGTCCACTGCCGGTAAGGCGCGTCACCCCGCCGATCACCACCATGAAAGCGATCATGATGCACCCGGTGATCAACCATGCCACCACCGGCCGCAACTTCCTCCGCTCGAAATGGTCCATCTGGGGCGCGAAGCTATCCACCCGCCGTCAACGGCATTCCACCTGCCATCGGCTCGGCGAACCGGGTGATCAGAGCCGTAGCACGTATGAGAGCAGCCCAAGGATCCCGGGCACTACGATGGCTGCTGGGTCGATCGCCCCCACCGTCCTCACCTCCGCCCCCTTCTGCGGTTGGGCCACGGCACCTACGGCCGGCACCCGCTTCGTGATATGCACGGCCACCACCTTGTACTGGCCGTCGTAAAGGCTTTGTATGGCCGTGATCATCTCCTGATCGCTCACCTTGCTGGCATCGTAATCCACCACGGCATGATCGCGCTCATCGCCTTCGACGAAACGGATCTCCGTGGTGTTCACGCCCGGCAATTTCGCGAGCGCCTTCTTGATGGAGCTGCCGCACATCATCTCACAGCTCATCCCATCGATGCTCAGGTCGGCTATCGCGCCTGCTGCACCATTCACCACTTCCTCCACCACCACGCGCTCAATGGTCGTGGTCGACACTTCGTCCTTGGGAGCCTTCTCCCCAGCGGAGCAGGCGGAAAGGATGGCCGTGAACAGCAGGAGGCGTGGGAGAGGTTGCATGGGTGGGAGGTTCATATATCCTATGACGCACGAACGTCGAAGTGGTTACAAAGGTAATGGTGGGCCGCCTGGAATACTTTCGCGCGGCATGTTCGCCGGGCGCACCCGCCGGACCGACTGGTCCCTCCTGCTGATCCTGGCATTGATCTGGGGCAGCTCCTTCATCCTCATGAAGCGCGGGCTCTTCCATGAGGGCCGTCCGGTGCTCAGCGGCATGCAACTGGCCTCCGCCCGTTTGCTCATCGCCTGGCTGGCGCTCCTCCCCCTGGTCCTGAAGCACTACGACCTGCTCCTGAAGCATTGGCGCCCGCTGCTGGGGACGGGGGTGCTCGGCAACGGCATCCCAGCCTTCCTCTATGCCTTGGCGCAAACGCGGATCGAGAGCTCCTTGAGCGGCATGTTGAACAGCCTCACACCACTATTCACCCTGTTGGTAGGTGTGCTCTTCTTCGCAAGCCGGGTGCGCATGGCCCAGGTCGGGGGCGTGCTCCTGGGCCTGATCGGCGCGGTGGGCCTGGTGCTCACCGACCCGGCCACTGGTGCTCCGGTATGGTCGCCCTTTGCGCTACTGCCCGTGCTGGGTACACTTTGTTATGGGTTCAGTGCGAACATCGTGAAGCACCACCTGTACATGCTACCCGCATCGGCCACGGCGGCATTGGCGCTCACCTTCGTGGGCCCCGTCGGTGCGCTCGGCTGCTGGTACACCGGGGTTGGGGAGACCTTATCGAACGACCCTGATGCATGGGGCGCCATGGGATACGTCATTCTCCTGGCGGTGCTCAGTTCGGCACTCTCGCTCGTGCTCTGGAACATTTTACTGAAACGCACCAGTGCGATCTGGGCTTCATCGGTCACCTACCTCATGCCCCTCGTGGCCATCACCTGGGGCCTATTGGATGGGGAGCCCATGGCGTGGAAGCAATTCGCGATGATCGGGCTGATCCTCGGCGGGGTGTACCTGGTGACGGCGGCGCGGGATGCGCATGGTTGATCGTTGCGTGCTTCCCATCTTTGGGGCATGTACCAAGGGAAGAGGGTCGCGGTGGTATTACCTGCCTATCGGGCCGCGCTCACGCTGAAGCAGACCTATGGGGAGATCCCCTTCGACCTGGTGGATGATGTGGTGCTCGTGGACGACCGCAGCCCGGACAACACCGTGGAGGTGGCCCGGCAGCTGGGGATCAGGCACGTGGTGGTGCATGAGGTGAACAAGGGTTATGGCGGCAACCAGAAGACGTGTTACGACACGGCGAAGTCGCTCGGTGCGGACATCGTGGTGATGCTGCACCCGGATTATCAGTACACGCCGAAACTACTGGCCAGCATGATCGCCCTCATCGGCAGCGGGGTGTACCCGGTGGTCTTCGGGTCTCGGATCCTGGGAAAGGGCGCGCTGAAGGGTGGTATGCCCCTGTACAAATACGTCGCGAACCGTTTCCTCACCTTCATCCAGAACGTATTGTGCGGGCAGAAGCTGAGCGAGTACCACACCGGCTACCGCGCTTTCGACCGCAAGGTGCTCGACGCGTGCCCCTACCATCTCTGTTCGGACGATTTCGTCTTCGACAACCAGATGATCGGGCAGATGTTCTGGCAGGGGTTCGAGATCGCCGAGATCACCTGTCCCACCAAGTATTTCGACGAGGCCAGCAGCATCAATTTCAGCCGAAGCATGAAATACGGCTTCGGTGTGTTGCACGTGAGCTGGCGTTACTTCCTGGCGCGTACCGGCATGCTGGGGTGGAAGCTCCTGGGCGAACGTCGCTGACCAGCCGATCACGGCACTGCCTACCTTGTTCGCTGTCCTGAACGGACCTGGACCCGAATCCACATGCCCTCGAAAGGCCGCCTCCGCCTCTTGATCATCGCGATCGCGTCCCTGCTGTTCATCCCTGGCCTGGGGGCGGTACACCTGTTCGATTGGGACGAGATCAACTTCGCCGAGATCGCGCGCGAGATGCTCGTCACCGGGAATTGGATACAGCCGCGCATCGACTACCTGCCCTTCCACGAGAAGCCACCCTTGTTCATCTGGATGCAGGCACTGTGCATGTCACTCTTCGGTGTTGGGGAATTCGCAGCACGGCTGCCGAACGCGATCGCGGGGATCATCACCTTGCTGGTGCTCCATCGCATCGGTTCGAGGGTGCGTGGCCCGCTCTTCGGAGCGCTCTGGGCATTGGCCTATGCCGGTTCGATACTCCCCCACCTGTACTTCCGAAGCGGCATCATCGACCCCTGGTTCAACCTCTTCATCTTCCTGGGTGTCGATGCGGTGATCAGCTGCATCCGCGAGGAACTCCCTCCGGCCACCGGCCACGCGCGTCGTTATGCACTGCTGGCCGGACTCTATCTCGGCCTTGCGGTGATGACGAAAGGCCCTGTCGGCCTGCTCATTCCGGGCGTCGCCGCAGTGGTCTTCTGGATCCATTCCCATTTCAAGCGCTTGGCCGGTTGGAAGAGCATGGGTATCGCAGCAGGCGTCTTCCTGATCACCATCGGAGCATGGGCCGCGATCGACCTCATCCAGCACGGCCCCGAATTCATGGTGGGCTTCTTCTGGAGGCAGGTGGCCATGCTCACCACCGAGGATGCAGGACACGGCGGCTTTCCGGGGTATCATTTCGTGGTGCTCCTGGTCGGATGTTTTCCAGCCTCGGCCTTCACCCTAAGAGAATTGATCCGACCGACCCTTGGGCAAGGTGCGACCCAGGACATGCACCGTAGCTGGATGGTGATCCTCTTCTGGGTGGTGCTCATCCTCTTCAGTTTGGTACGCACCAAGATCGTCCACTACAGCAGTATGTGCTACTTCCCGCTCACCTATCTCGCGGCGATCCAGCTCGAGCACGCCTGGCGCACACGTGAAGCGATCGGCTGGCCGCGCTATGTGGTCGGAGCGATCGGCGGTCTTATCGCCGTGGTGTTCATCGCCGTTCCGTTCATCGGCAAGCGCATCTCCATCCTCGAACCGCTCTTGGCAAAGGATCCTTTCGGACAGGCGAATTTGCACGCTGATGTCCAGTGGACCGGTTTGGAAAGTCTCGCTGGCATCCTCCTTGGTGGGGTACTTCTGTGCCTGCTCGCCCTGAACCGGCGTGGTCGTGTCCGCCAGGCCCTGCTCGTCCTTTTCGGGGGCACCGCGATCTTCATCACCACGGCGCTCTACTTCTTCATCGACCGGATCGAAGGTTACTCCCAACGTGCGGCGATCGAGTTCTACGAAGCGCGGCAGGGTGAACGATGTTATGTGATCACGAAGGAATTCAAGAGTTACGCCCACCTCTTCTACACGCGCAAGCCACCGGTATCGGACCCGCGTGCCCATGACGAGGAATGGCTGTTGCATGGCGCGATCGACCGGCCGGTATACGTGGTGTGCAAGATCACCGCCGTGGAGGAAGTGAGCGCGATACCCACCCTGCGCGAGATCGGTCGCAAGAACGGTTTCGTATTCTTCCAACGCTTGCCATGAACGACGACCTCTCCCACCTACTGAACCACCTCGGCGAAGAGCGAGAGCTGGGCTACCATGCCGTGGTGCCCCCGGTGGTACAGAGCGGCAACTTCGCGTACACCACCGTCGCCGCCATGCGGGCCATCGTGCAGCAGGAGATGGAAAAGCCCTTGTACACACGCGGCGCCAACCCAACCGTGGCCATCCTGCGCAAGAAGATCGCAGCATTGGAACATGCGGAGGATGCCCTCATCTTCAGCAGCGGCAGTGCGGCGATCGCGGCTGCGGTCATGAGCTTCGTGAAGGCCGGCGACCACATCGTATGCGTGAACAAGCCGTACAGTTGGACGAAGAAACTGCTGGTTGAACTGCTCGCCCGTTTCAACGTGGACCACACCTTCGTGATGGGGATCGATCCGGAGGACTATCGGCGTGCGACCCGGCCGAACACCACCCTCTTCATCACCGAGAGTCCGAACTCCCTCACCTTCGAGCTCCAGGATCTCCGGGCTGTGGGCGCGATCGCCAGGGAACGTGGCATCATCACCCTCTGCGACAACAGCTTCAACAGCCCGCTCTTTCAAAACCCGATCGACCTCGGCATCGACCTGGTGGCACATAGCGCCACGAAGTATCTGAACGGCCACAGCGACGTGGTGGCCGGTGTACTTGCGGGCAGCAAGGCCCACATGCGGCAGGTGATGAGCAAGGAGTTCATGACGCTTGGTGCGGTGCCTTCCCCGCACGATGCCTGGCTATTGATGCGCGGCTTGCGCACGCTCGAACTTCGTATGCACCGCAGTGCGGATAGTGCCGCCTTGGTTGCCAACCACCTGGAGGCCCACCCACGGATCAAGCGCGTGTACTGGCCAGGGTTGGCCTCTCATCCACAACATGCGCTCGCCAGACAGCAGATGAAGCGCGTGGCCGGTCTGATGACGATCGAACTGGACGCACCGGACGAAGCCGGTGTGGAACGTTTCTGCGATGGCCTACAGCGCTTCCTGATCGCGGTGAGCTGGGGCGGCTACGAAAGCCTGCAATGGCCGGTGTGCGCATTGAAGGGGCCGAGCGGGTACTACACCGACCTGCCCTTCACCCTGGTGCGGCTCTACATCGGCCTGGAAGACCCCCAGTTGCTCATCGCCGATCTGGACCAAGCCCTGGCACGGATCTGAGCTTATACCATCTCGCAGTAAGATCGAGCCCGATCCGCTTGCCCCTTTTCCGCATTGCTTCACCGCCGGACTCGTTCCGTAGTCCCCGCTACGCAACGAACGCGTCGTATCGCACTGCGAAAGGAGCGCAGCGCATCCTTGGACTATCCCTATACTGCGAAATGGAATTACTCCGTGACGCTTTGAAAGCCCATATTCACCGGTGTGGTGATGATGCAGATACCAAGCATGGCCGTGACCGTCGCGGACGTGTTGCCGCAGGGAGCAATACCCGGAACGGTGTATACGTAGGCACCTGGGACGTCAACCCCCGGTATGAAGGTCGGACCATGTGCGTTCCCTCCGAAGGTCCATGTGCCGCCGGGTGAAGGACTACCACTAAGCTGACCGATCAGTGTGAATGGCACGTCGGTCGGGCAATAGGTGGCGGACCCATCAGTGCCGGCATTTGGTGCTTGCGTTACAGCGATCATCAACGTGGAGGCCTCGTTCAGGCACGGGGGATCACCAGCCACGGTATAGGCATAGAACCCTGGCGGATCGACCGATGGATCGAAGACACCGCTCACCACAGCACCATTGGGTGCCGTCCAAGCACCCCCGGCATTCGGCGTACCTCCGAGTTCTTGATACATCGTGAACGGTGGGTCCGTGGAACAGACCGTGATCATCGCGTTCGTACCGGCGTTGGGTACAGCGTTCACCGCGACCGTCACTGTGGCCTCATCGGTACAACCAGCCTCATTCACCGTGTAGGTGAAAGTATAGGTCCCTGGACCAAGGAGAGCAGGGGACAGGACGGAACCCGAGAGGCCCCCGGTCGCATTCGGGTCGTCCCATGTACCACCCGGCGTGGCTCCGGGCAGTAAGGGGAAAAGATCGGTAGGCGTGCCGGATGTACAGAGGGTGAGAAAGGCATCCGTACCAGCGATCGGTGCCGCGAGGGTGAGGCTGGTCGCGTAGGGAGCCGAGATGGAAGCCGGACTCGTGCTTCGCACACGGACCAGATACCCAGCACCGGGTACTAACGAACCCCAGTCCGCACCGGACACAGTACCGGAAACACCACTTACCAATGAACCGATCGCGGTCGCTGGCGCGAACACCCCGCCCGGATCCGAAAGCTCCACGACGAATGTATTTCCAGGATCGAACGTGCCTGAGGCAATGATCGGCACGTCAAAAGGAGTTCCCGCACACCACACGGTGGAAGGCAGGATGCCCACCTCAACCTGCGCCATGCAGGTGATGGTGGATCCGATCGTAAGGAGGCAAAGGGCAATACGATCGCGCTTCATGGTGGTGGAACCCAAGACGAAAGATAGCCTTTTCCCACACCGCACCTGTTCCACGTGTGGCGGTCGCTACCCTATCCGCATCATTTATTCCGGAAGAACAACCGGATGGGCACCCCGGAGAAGCTGAACAGTTCCCGCATGCGGTTCTCCAGGAACCGTTCATAGGAAGGTTTGACATACTGTGGGAGATTGCAATAGAACACGAAGGTGGGCACCACCGTTGGCAGCTGATTGATGAACTTGATGTTCACCTGTTTCGACTTGTACATCGGTGGGGGCTGCCTTTCGATGATCGGCAGCAGGATGTCGTTGAGCTTGCGCGTCGGGATCTTGCGGCTGCGGTCCTCGTACACCTTCATGCCCATCTCCATGGCCTTCAGGATCCGTTGTTTCTCAAGCACCGAGATGAACACGACCGGTACATCGGTGAAGGGTTCCATGCGTGCCTTCACCTCGGCTTCGTACTGACGAAGGGTGTTGGTCTCCTTCTCGATCAGGTCCCACTTGTTCACGAGCACCACCAGCCCCTTGCCATTCTTCTGGATGATGGAGAGGATGTGCAGGTCCTGCTGCTGCACCCCGTCCTTGGCATCGATCATCAGGAAGCAGACATCGCTCTCCTCGATCGCACGGATGGATCGGATCACACTGTAGAACTCGATGTCCTCGTCCACCTTCTGCTTCTTCCGGATCCCGGCGGTATCAAGCAACATCACATCGAAGCCGAAGACGTTCCAGCGCGTGTTGATCGGATCGCGGGTGGTGCCGGCTATGGGCGTCACGATGTTCTGTTCGCGGCCGAGCAGCGCGTTCACGAAGGAGGATTTGCCCACATTGGGTTTCCCCACGATCGCGAACTTGGGGATGTCGGCCATCTCCTCCTCACTGGGTTTGGTGAAGCTGGCCACGAGGGCATCGAGCAGTTCGCCGGTACCGGCGCCGCTCTGTGCAGCGATATTGAACACCTCACCAAGTCCCAAGCCATAGAACTCGGCCGAATCGTACTGACGGGAATGATCGTCCACCTTGTTGGCGGCCAGGAAGACCGGTTTCTTCGCGCGACGCAGCATCGAGGCGATGGCTTCGTCCATTCCCGTGAGGCCATGATGTACATCGACCAGGAAGAGGATCGCATCGGATTCCTCCACGGCGAGGTTCACCTGCTTGCGGATCTCCTCCTCGAAGACGTCGTCGCTTCCGCTGATGTAACCGCCGGTATCCACCACGCTGAACAGGATCCCATTCCACTCCGCTTTGCCATAATGGCGATCACGGGTGGTACCGGCCACATCGTCGGTGATGGCCTCGCGGCGTTCGATCAACCGGTTGAAGAGTGTGCTTTTGCCCACGTTCGGGCGGCCTACGATCGCTACGATATTACCCATGATGAAGAGAGTGGCGAATGGCGAATGGCGAGTGGCGAGTACAGCACGGATCAGCATGCTGTACTCGCCACTCGCCACTCGCCATTCGGATCCGCATTTCAGTATCCGTATTTCTTCAGTTTCGCTTCGTTCTCGCGCCAGTCGGGGTCCACCTTCACCTTGAGGTCCAGGAACACTTTGCGGTCGATGTACTTGCTGATGGCAATGCGTGAATAGGTGCCGAGCCGGCGCAGGGCATCGCCGCCCTTGCCGATGATGATGCCCTTCTGGCTGTCGCGCATCACGATCACATCGGCCTGGATCCGCACGATATCGGGGGCCTCCTCGTAGCTGTTCACCACCACCTGGGTGCTGTACGGGATCTCCTGCTTGTAAATGGTGAGCACCTTCTCCCGGATGATCTCGCTGATGAAGAAGCGCATGTTCCGGTCGCTCAGCTCATCTTTCGGGAAGTAGGGCGGGTGTTCCGGCAGGCGTTCCACCAGGTAGGTGCGTAGCTCGTCCACGTTCAGGCCGTGCAAAGCGGACAGGGGCACCACCTTGGCCTCGGGGAACTCGGCCTGCCAGGTCTCCAGTGCCGCGAGTACCGCATCCTCATCGCCGGTATCGACCTTGTTCACCAGCAGCACGGTGGGGCCCTTGAACCGGTGTGCGCGTAAGAGCAGGCGCTCCGAACGTTCGGGGCGCTGGCCCAGTTCCACCATCACGAGCAGGATGTCGGCATCCACAAGGGCCTCATCCACGGCATCCATCATGCGGGCCTGCATGGGGTACATCGGGTCGAGGATGCCTGGTGTATCGCTCAACACGATCTGGTGGTCGGACCCGTTCAACAAACCAAGGATCCGATGCCTGGTGGTCTGTGCCTTGGGGTTCACGATCACCAGGTCCTCGCCCAGCAGGGCATTGAGCAGGGTGCTCTTGCCGGTGTTGGGTTCACCGATGATGTTGACGTATCCGGCCTTGTGTCTCATGAATGGCGTTGCGAAGTTCGGGAATGTTCTTATCTTTGCCGCCCATTGCGGGGTGGAGCAGATGGTAGCTCGTCGGGCTCATAACCCGAAGGCCGCAGGTTCGAGTCCTGCCCCCGCTACGAAGGAAGCCCTGGATGACGTCCGGGGCTTCTTCTTTCCATGCTGACCATTGCCACGAATGTCCGCTCGCCGTTGCAGGCGCAGGGCGGCACCGTGCCGGTCGCTCTACGCGGCGATCAGACCTCCTCGGCCAGCGCCTGCAGCTCGGTGGAGGCGTTCTCCCACTCCTCCATCACCTTGGCGATCTGCTGCGCCAGGGTGCCGAGGCGTTCATAGCCCTTCTGTAGTTGTTCGGCGGGCATGCCTCCCTTCATCACCTCGGTCTGCAGTTCCTTCTCCTGCTTCTCCAGATCGGCGAGCTGTTTCTCCAGCCTTTCCACGGCGTTCTGCGCTTTCCGTCGTTCCTTCTCACGGTCCCGCTTGTCGCGTTGGTCCACCTGTTTCTCCGTCTTCGGCGCCTTGGGCTGCACCGCGCTGGACTTGCCGATGTCAGCCGTTTGCAGGGCCTTGCGTTTCTCGATCAGCTCCAGGATGTCCATGTGCTGATCGCGGATCCGGTGGTCGTCGAGTTCGAGGATGCGCGTGGTAAGACCGGTGAGGAAATCGCGGTCGTGGCTTACGAGCAGGAAGGTCCCATCGTAGCTCTTCAAGGCTTCCTTCAGCACATCCTTGCTCTGGATGTCCAAGTGGTGCGTGGGTTCGTCGAGGATGAGGAAGTTGAGCGGCTTGAGCAACATGCAGCACAGGGCCAGTCGTGCACGTTCGCCACCGCTGAGCACCTTCACCTTCTTGTCCACATCATCCCCGCTGAACATGAATGCGCCCAGCATGGCCCGCACGCGGATCCGATTCTCTTCACTCGCGGCGTATTCGGCGGTCTCCATCACGGTGCCTTGCGGGTTCATGCGTTCCGGCATGTCCTGTGCGTAGTAGCCCACGATCACGTTATGTCCCAGGCGAATCTCGCCCTGGTACGGCTCCTCACCCATGATCATGCGCACCAGGGTGGACTTCCCGGTACCGTTGGCGCCGACCAGGGCCAGGTGCTCACCCTTGGCGATGGTGAGTTCCGCGTTCCGGAAGATCACCTTCTCACCACCTGGCCTGTTCTTGTCGGGATAGGTCTTGCTTACGCTCTTCACCTCGGCGACGATCTTCCCGCTCTGCGGGGCCGGGGGGAACTTCACCAGCATCTTGCGCAGGTCCTCGTCCTCCACCTCGATGCGATCGAGCTTCTCGAGCTTGGTGATCAGGCTCTGAGCGAACGCGGCCTTGCTGGCCTTCGCGCGGAACTTGTTGATGAGGGCCTCGGTCTCCTTGATGTACCGCTGTTGATCCTTTGCAGCGGCGGCCTGTTGTTCACGTTCCACCTTGCGCAGTTCCACATACTGGCTCCAGGGCACCTTGCGATCGATGAGCTTGCCCCCGCTGACCTCCAAGGTGCGCAG
>JADLAI010000153.1 GCA_020848295.1 Flavobacteriales bacterium | reverse complement strand
GGGCCGATCGGGTGAAGGCCATCGCCCGGATCCAACGCGAGGTGCCCGGTGTGAAAGCCGTGGTGCTCGACGATGCCCTCCAGCACAGGCGCTTGGATGCCAGCCTGAACATCCTGCTCACCACCGCGCAACGACCCTTTTGCAACGATGCGCTGTTCCCGGCCGGTGGCCTGCGCGACCTGCGATCACGTGCGAAAGCGGCGCAGGTGGTGGTGGTGACCAAATGCACCGGGGAACCGAACATCATGGAGCAGGACCATTGGCGACGGCGGCTGGCCCTGACCGAAGGGCAGTTCCTGTTCTTTTCGGGGATCGCCTATGAGGAGCCTCGAACGCTCCAGGGCGCCACGGTGCAGGTCGGGCCACTTCAGGCCTCAAGTGCCTTGGCCTTCACGGGGATCGCGCAGCCCGAACCATTCGTACAGCATGTACGCAGCCTCTTCGGCAGCACCACGCACATCGCCTTTGCCGATCACCATGCCTTCTCCCCTGCCGACCTGAAGCGGCTGGCTGACGTTTTTGGTAGCTTCGCGGCCGGTCCGAAAACGCTGATCACCACGGAAAAAGACGCCGCAAGGCTCCGGTCCGTGATCGAAGGAAGTCCCCTCCATGGCCTTCCGCTCGTGGTGATCGGGATGCGGACCGTGATCCTGAACGAACCCGACCGTTTCGTAGAACTCATCCGCCACCATGTTGCAACGTATCCAGCGTATCGCTGAACACCTGAAGAAGACCACGGGTTTCACACCGGAGACGGGCATCATCCTGGGCACCGGCCTCAGTGGCCTGGGCAAGGAGATCGATGTGAAGCATGCGATCGCCTACAAGGACATCCCCGAATTCCCGGTGAGCACCGTGGAAGGCCATCCGGGCAAGCTCCTCTTCGGGCACCTCGGCGGCAAACCCGTGGTGGCCATGCAGGGCCGCTTCCATTTCTACGAAGGCTGGGACATGGGCGATGTGGTACTGCCCGTGCGCGTGTTCAAATTCCTCGGGATCGAGCGTCTCTTCGTGAGCAATGCCTGCGGCGGCACCAACCCTGCTTTCGAGACCGGCGACCTGATGATCCTGAACGACCACATCAACCTCTTCCCCAATCCGCTGATCGGGAAGAACATCGATGAACTCGGGCCCCGGTTCCCCGACATGAGCGAGCCGTACGATCACGGTTTCATCGCGAAGGCGAAAGCCATTGCGGCGAAGAACGACATTCCCGTGCAAGTGGGATGCTACGTGGGGCTGACCGGTCCCACCCTGGAAACACCCGCCGAATACCGTTACGTGCGCCATATCGGCGGGGATGCGGTGGGCATGAGCACCGTGCCGGAGGTGATCGCAGCACGCCACATGGGGATCCCCTGCTTCGCCATGAGCGTGATCACCGACATGGGCGTGGAGGGCCGCATCGAGAAGACCACGCACGAGATGGTGCAGCGCGTGGCGGAGAAGGCCGAACCGAAACTCACGCTGATCATGCGTGAATTGATCGCGAGCTGCTGATGGACGAGCGCAAGGAAGCGGTGACAGGCACTGGAGCTCCGCACTGGAGCTTGAAGTACGAACTGGTGGTCGGGCTGGAAGTGCATGCCCAATTGATCACGGAGAGCAAGGCGTACAGCAGCGACCCGAACGCCTACGGCGACCACCCGAACACCAACGTGAGCGTGATCACCCTGGGCCATCCCGGTACCTTGCCCGTGGCCAACAAGAAGGTGATCGAACTGGCCGTGCGCATGGGCCTGGCCACGAACTGCACCATCGCACCATGGATGCACTACGCCCGCAAGAACTACTTCTACCCCGACCTGCCCAAGGGCTACCAGATCACGCAGGACCAAACCCCGATCTGCACGCAGGGATACGTGGAGATCCCACGGACCACCGAGGCCGGTGATCCCGGAAAGGATGGTCAGGGTTCATCCGGGATGACCCGGATCGGCATCACCCGGATCCACATGGAAGAGGACGCGGGCAAGAGCATCCATGACGTGGACCCCTTCAACACCCTGGTGGACCTGAACCGCGCGGGCGTCCCCCTGATCGAGATCGTGAGCGAACCGGACATCCGCAGTGCGCAGGAGGCATACGACTACCTCGTGGAGATCCGTCGGCTGGTGCGCTACCTGGACATCTGCGATGGGAACATGGAGGAAGGCAGCCTGCGGTGCGATGCGAACATCAGCTTGCGACCCATCGGCTCCACCACGTTCGGAACGCGCTGCGAGGTGAAGAACATGAACAGCTTCCGCAACGTGATGCGCGCGATCGAATACGAGGCGCAGCGCCAGAGCGAGCTCCTGGATGCGGGTGGCACGATCAGCATGGAGACGCGCACTTTCGATGCGGCCAAGGGCAGCACCATAGGCATGCGCAGCAAGGAACTCGCGCACGACTACCGTTACTTCCCCGAGCCTGACCTGCAGCCGCTGCACGTCTCTGAAGCGATGAAGGAGGCGATACGCAAGGAGATGCCACCGTTGCCCCGCGAACTACGGGCGAAATACACCACCACCCTGGGACTGACCGCGTATGACGCCGGTATCCTCACCGACGACAAGGCCACCGCCCTCTATTACGAAGGGGTGATCGCGCACACCTCGAACTACAAAGGCGCCGCCAACTGGGTGATGGGCGATGTGCGCAGCTGGATGAATGAACGGGGTCTGGAAATGCAGGACTTCCCCATCAGCGCAGCACGCCTTGCCGGCCTGATCAACCTGATCGATTCGGGCCAGGTGAGCCACAGCACGGCCAGCCAGAAACTCTTCCCGTTGATGCTGGAGAACAGCGAAGCGAGCGCAGCCGAACTGGCTGCGAAACACGATCTGGTACAGGCCACGGACGAGGGTCTGATCGAGTCCATCATGCAACAGGCCATGGCCACCTACCCGGACAAGGTGCAAGCTTATCGCGGCGGCAACAAGGGATTGCTCGGCCTTTTCATGGGCGAGGTGATGAAGGGCACCAAGGGCAAGGCCGATCCGAAACGGGCGAACGAAGTGGTACGACG
>JADLAI010000152.1 GCA_020848295.1 Flavobacteriales bacterium | reverse complement strand
CTGAAGCACGACCAGCAGCTCGAACGCATCGAGGGGCTTGATGCATTGGCACAGGCGACGCGAAATGAGGTGGTGTGGGTCGATCTGGTGGAACCCATCCCGGAGGAACGGGCTGCGGTGGAGACCTTCATCGGCAGTGCCCTGATGACGCCGAAGGACGCGGCGGAGATCGAGAGCAGCTCTCGGTACCACGAGGAGCCGAAGGAGATCCAGCTCAACGCCAACTTCATCAAGCCCGATGAGACCGGCTGGCACCTGGAGCCGGTGACCTTCGCACTGCGCGAGGAGGTGTTGGTCACCGTCCGGCGCACCACGTTGCGCTCCTTCGCCGAGGCGGAACGCCGCCGCCGCATGGGCCAGATCAACGATGCCACCGCGCATGGCATCTTCCTGAACATCTTCGACGCACGGATCGACCTGGATGCCGACATCACCGAGCAGCTCGGCCGCGAGATCGGCGCGATCAACAAGGAGATCAACGTGGACCGCACGGTGAGCAAGGCGCTGTTGTTGCGGATCGACCTGCTGCTGGAGAAGGCCATGAGCCTGCGTGAGAACATCGTGGACAAACAACGCACGCTTTCGGCTGTGCTCAAGAGCGAGCGTTTCCCCTCGGTGCATCGACCGGCCGTACGCACACTGTTGCGCGACATCACCTCGTTGCTGGAGCACATCTCATTCGGCTTCGAACGGCTGGAATTCCTACAGAACACCGCGCTGGGCCTGGTGAACATCGACCAGAACAAGGTGATCAAGATCTTCACCGTGGCCACCGTGGTCTTCATGCCGCCCACCTTGATCGCCAGCATCTACGGCATGAACTTCCGCCTGATGCCCGAACTCGAACAGCCATGGGGCTATCCCTTCGCCATCGCGCTCATGATGCTGAGCTCCGGAGGAACCCTGCTGTACTTCAAGCGCAAGGGCTGGTTGTGACGGACGACCACGGACATCGCTCGCGTTCTACAACTGGCGCAACCCGGTCCGTGCGTTCCGCCCTAATTGAGGTTGAGCCCGAAGACCAGCCCCAGCCAGGGCCTGCCCTCGTGGATCCAGGAGCCAGCGTTGTCGTCCAACAAATGATCACGGCCCACGGCGCAACCCACGGTGACCGATCCGATGGCCGAGATCAGGGCTGCTCCGTGGGAAAGGACCACTCCGGTGTACTCGGTCTGAAGAGTCTGTTGGGTGGTCCAAGGGGACATGGAGGTGCCGCCGAGTCCGAGGAAAAGGCCCATGCTCAGGCCTGTATGGGTCTCCTTCCGAGAGCGTCGGGCGTAGCCGATGTCCGGGTACCAGAGGTCGTAGCGGTCCACGCGGTACCCGACATACAACGAGCCGGAGAGATGCGTCTCCAACTGCGGGGGCTGGTCAGCGGCAGCCGGTCTGAACTTCACCAAGGTCGTGAGCAGGTCCACGTCCAGGCTGTGCTGGAGCAGGCGCAAGGGCGCAGGTGCATCCGAGGAGCTTACGATCGATGGATAGGAGCTTGAAGTCCGCATCGTGTCCGCACCGATCGGCCGAACACTGACCGTGTCATCGATCACCTGCACCATCGCCCGACCTTCCCGGGTGGAGTACACACCATCGCGAAGTCCTCGCTTGGCTGTGCCACAAGCCCCGAGGAGGAGCAACATACCGATCAGGAAGGGCAGTTTCGTTCGCATGCGGAAGGTTCAGATCCGGTATCGTCTCACCTTCGCATAGAGGGTCGTGAGCCCAATCCCCAACAACTCAGCCGCCAGGGTCTTGTTGCCCCCGGTGTGATGCAGCACCCGCCGGATGTGCTCTTGCTCCACGCTTTCGAGGTCGAACGCCTTTGTACGAGGTCCATCCATGGGCGCCGACTGGACCTCCAACGGCAGGGAGGCCATGTCGAGCAGCGGGCCATCGCACAGGATGCAGGCGCGTTCGATCATGTTGCGCAGTTCACGCACATGACCGGGCCAGGAATAGGCCATCAGCTTCTCCTTCACGTCCTCCTGCATCCCGGTGATCACTTTGCCCATCCGTGCGGCGAAGCGTTCGATGAAGATCTGTGCGAGCAATACGATGTCGCCACCGCGTTCGGCGAGGCCCGGCAGGCGGATGTTGAACGTGGACAGGCGGTAGAAGAGGTCCTGGCGAAAGCGGCCCGCCTGGATCTCTTGCTGCAGGTCGCGGTGCGTGGCCGCGATCACACGCACATCGGCCTTGAGCGGAGTGGTATCGCCGACACGCAGGTAATCTCCCGTCTCCAGCACCCGCAACAGCTTGGCCTGCAGGTCCACCGGCAACTCGCCGATCTCGTCCAGGAAGAGCGTACCACCCTTGGCACTCTCGATCAACCCCTTCTTGTCCTTCAGCGCACCGGTGAACGAACCCGCGACATGTCCGAAGAGTTCGCTCTCGAGCAGTTCACGGCTCAACGCACCACAGTTCACCGCCAGCATCGGCTTACGCTTCCGCCCGCTCGCGGCATGAATAGCACTGGCGAATACTTCCTTGCCCGTGCCAGTATCACCGGTAAGCAGCACTGTGGTCTCCATTGGTGCCACCTTCCGCGCCAGGGTGATGGTCTGTGTGATCGCGGTGGAGCGTCCCGTTATGCCGAGGAACGGGTCCCCTTCCGACGGTCCCGGCCCGCGGTGCCGCTCCCTCGCAAGCGCCAGTGCCTTCGCCACGGTGGGGATCAATTTGTCGTTGTCGTCCCCCTTCACCAGGTACTGGAACGCTCCGTTGCGCATAGCGTCCACCGCATCGGGTATACTTCCGAATGCCGTGAACACGATCACCTCCGTATCGGGCTGTAGGCTCCTGATGGCCTTGGTCAGTTCCACCCCATTGGCATCCGGTAGCTTGACATCGCAGAGCACCACAGGGTACCGTATCGCCTTGATGCGTTGTAGGGCCTGGGCTCCGGTCTCTGCGGTAGCCACGTCATAGCCTTCACCCTCGAACAGCCGCTTGAGCATGTTCCGAAGTTGCGGCTCATCGTCGATGATCAACAGCTCGTCCGGGCTTCCCATGGCGCGAACATACCAGAGGCTTGCCGTTCGTGAAGCCCTGCCTCCTCAACCCGCCTTCATGCCGAGCACGTTGCCCACCGCGTCCATCTCCAGGAACGGGTTGTGCGCCACCTCCCACAGGTGCCCGTCGGGATCGGCGAAGTAGCCGCTGTAGCCGCCCCAAAAGACCTGCCGCGGTTTCTTCGTGATGGTCACCTTCTGCTTCGTGAGCTCGGCGAAGAGTGCGTCGACCTCTTCGGGTGAGCGGAGACATTGAGCCAGGGTGAAGCGCGATCCATTGGCCTCTTCCTTCACCTGTGCATCCTCCATCAACTCGTGCTGCGGAAAGAGCGAAAGCACCATGCCATTGAGCTTGTACATGACGATGCCGCCATTGTCCTGAAAAGGTGTCCAGCCAAGCACCTCGTTGTAGAAGCGCTTGGAGCGATCCAGGTCGGCGACGCCGAGGGTGACGAAGGAGATGCGGGGTTGCATACGACCAAAGTAATACGGGCTAACTTGGTGCTCACGAACACTACACCATGGCCCGACACGTCACCGGCATTG
>JADLAI010000151.1 GCA_020848295.1 Flavobacteriales bacterium | reverse complement strand
CCACCGCCGAAGCTGTCATCGTAACAACCATCCGTGGTCGGGAAGTCGCTGGAGGCGGAAGAGCCGAGGATGAAGAGTTCATCCTGAGCGTTCACCACCATGCTGTGCGGCACATCGCTGGAGGCGCCGCCGAGATAGGTACACCAGACCAGGTCAGCGCCATCGGGGGAGAACTTGGAGATCCCCATGTCCGATTCGAAGCCGTTAAACCCGGATTGGATCACGCCCAAGGTGACGGGGTACCCGATCCCGAACACGGTCCCAGCCCCATAGAGGTGGCCGCTCTCATCGTAGGTGGCAGTGGTGCCATAGTTGGGTGCGCTGCTCCCACTGAAGCTGCAGAAGACCACTTCCGGATCAATGATCAAAGGGAACTGCGGATCGTGACCTTGCGGCAGGGCATAACTGAGCGTACGTCCTTTCAAAGCATAAGCGATCGGTACGGGGATCCGTAGGCCACCCCGCTCCTGCCAGGCCACGGGTCGCTGCTCGATCACATCACCTGCCGAGGTCTTGATCCGCAACACACCACCCTCCAGATCAAGTCCATCGACGCCATCGAACCGCAGGGCGATGGCGCTCGGATCCGCACCTGGATCCACCACCCAATCGTACTTCAGGCCGTGGTCACCGCTCACCTGAAGGTCGATACCGGGATACACCTCCTCCAAGGTCACTTCACCGAAGGCAGGTACCTGCGAGGCCCACCTCGTGGGATCGTTACCCAGGAAATAATTGTAGTAGTGAGGAGCCTGGTGTGCTCCGCGGTGCCTGCGCATGGCACCACCGACGAATCGGACCTGGTAGGCGTGCATCCGTATTGGCGGGATCTCCACCACGGCCCGGCCATGCACACTGGGCCAGCCCCCTGAACGGATCACCTGCGTGAATCGGTCCGCTTCGATGAAGAGGGCGCCACCGGGTGTGTTCGCACGGTAGAGCACCGGTTGCGGCCACTGACCCTGGTTCAAGTGAAACTCCAGGCCTTGAACGGGGCCATGCACATGAGCCATGGCCGCACTGCAGAAGCTCAAGGCCACCAGCATGGAGGTCGGAAAGAGTCGGATCGATCCCAAGGGGTGTGATCCCCATACGGAACTCGTCGGGTGGTCGATCATGCCCTGTGATCCATTCATCGCAACAATGTCAAGTGGCCTTTTAAGGTGGTCAAAGGCTCATCGCTGCAGAAGTCCTTGAAATCGATGATGTAGAAATACGTTCCGTCCGGCACTGGTGAGGCAAGGCTGTTCTCCGCGCCACCATTCCATCCAGTGCTCTGGTTGCTGGTCTCGAACATCTTCAAACCCCACCGGTCATAGATCGTCATGGAGAAATCATCGATCCCTTCCCCGATGATCAGGAACTGATCGTTCTGTCTGTCATTGTTCGGCGTGAACACGTTGGGCACGAAGCCTTCGCCCCTGTCGGTGGGCAGTTCGATCACCGTGACCGCACCAGTGACCGGGCAGCCATATTCATCCATGGCGGTGAAGGCATAGGTACCGCCCGTGCTGACCGGCAGCGGGTTCAGGTCCTGTCCGTCGGCCCATACCAGATCCGTTACGGCGAAGGCTGGTGAGATCCCGATGGAACGACCACCACAGGTATACCGGTCGGGTGTTTCCGGTGGGGCCGGTGCCAGGATCACCTGCACGGTATCGGTGGTCACGCACGAACCATCGGTCACGGTGACCCAGTACGTACCCACCTCGCTCACTTGTACGGTCTGCTGTCCGGAGCCTGTTGACCAAGCATACGAATCGAAGCCGGAACCCGCATTCAATTGAACCGCAGCACCATTGCACAACGGGACCGGCCCAGGCAGGTCATTATCAATGGTGGGTATGGTGAAGGTCACGGGGATCACGGTCTGTGCGGTATCCACACAAATGGTATTCACCACTTGTAGCGCCACCTGGTAGGTACCCGCATCCTCATACGTATGGCTCGGTTCAAAGCTGGTGGATGTTCCTCCATCGCCAAAGGCCCAGGAATACTGGTTCGCACCCTGCGAATTGTTCGTCAGGTCAAGGAAATAGCCATCGCAGGAACTGGTCACCACGGGTGCGAAATCGGCCAGGAGCAAATTGGGGTCGAAGACTTGAAGGGTGATGGTCGCCGTGTCGGCCAGGTTGCAGGCACCGGTATCCGATCCGATGAGCGTGATCACGTACGTACCGACCTGGTCATAACTCAACGTCAGCTCAGGACCCGACTGCAAAGGGGATCCATCGCCCAGGTCCCAAAGGAACTCCTGGGCCTGGCCGACCGCCGAAAGTTCGAAGACCGCCGGAATGCATTGGGTAAGCGTGTTGGTAGAGATGCTTGCCTGTACCCCTGCGGTCCCGAAATCGATCTTGAACACGGCGATGTCCCACCCGACCTGGTTGTTCGGTGCATAGGCCCAGGCGGTGGATTGCATGCTCTGCCCACCGGCACATACCCCTTGGTAAACCACACCGTTCTTATCGAAACGGCTCGTTCCGCCATCCACATGGCTACCGCCGTAGTAAGTTCCGAACAGGATACCCGCCAGGTCCACATCGAACGAGGCCAGGTAGAAGGACCCGCTCTGGTACAGGGCATCCGCGGTAAGGGGCAGGTCGCCGGATGCCTCATAACCCGAGATGTAGACGTGATCGCACACATCGACCATGAACGCCACGGGGGCCAGGTATCCGGGGATCATGGTCGTCACCAGGCGCTGGGTAAGGTCGCTGGTGAACTTGGCGAGGTAGATCTCGCTACCGCCGACCTCCCCATAGGTGCCTTCGGGGTACACCGGTACCGATCCATCGGTCTGGCCATAGATCCACACATTGTCCTCGCTGTCCAGGTCGATGAAGTAGCCGCGATCGGTGCCGCTCGTACCGAAATAGGTACCTGAGGTGACCATGCTCAGGTCCGATGGCAGACGCAGGACGAACGCATCAGTGCCCCCTCCTTGAAAAGTGGGCAGATAACCGCCAGCGGGCATCAGTGCGCCAAGGCCGTTGCTGTGGCCCACCACGAACACGTCACCATTAGCCGCGATCCTTAGCCCAAGGGCCGCATCATCCTGGGCACCGCCGAGGAAGGTGGAGGCCAACAGCTCCGAACAGGTGGGGTCCAGCTTGAAGAGCACCCCGTCCTGTGCACCTCCGATGGTCGGTTGGATCGCCGTGCTGCTTACCGGGAAATCATTGGATTGGGTGAAGCTCGCCACCAGGATGTTGCCCACCTGGTCCACGAAGACCTCCCCACGGTACGCTTCGCCGTAGTTGCCCCAGATGTTATTGGTACCGTCGCTTCCTGTTCCTCCCACGAAAGTGGAACCGATGAGCGATCCGCCATCGAGGGAGAAATGCGTCACCACGATCTCCTGGTCGTTCTGCGTGGCATCGTAGGCATTGGTGGTAACGGGATAGTTGGTCGAGTAGGACGAACCCAGCACGATGAGTTCTCCGGCGGCGTTGGTGATGAGGCTGTGGGGGTTCTCCCCATCGTTCCCGCCGAGGTAACTGGCCCAAAGTAGTCCGCTGGAATTGGGGGTGTACTTGCTCAGGGACATGTCCGTACCACCACCTCCGAAGGAGGCTTGGAAGGTTCCGATGGTGACCGGGTAGGTGCTTCCGAAATCGCGCCCTGCGGTGAAGATGTTGCCCTGCTCATCGAATGCCGCACAGTGGCCATACACACTGTTGCCCGTTGCACCCGAGTATGTGGCCCCGACGAGCAACGGATCGATGACAATGGGCCGAGCATGGTCCACCCCATCCGGAAAGGCGAATCCGACCACGGCTCCACGAAGGGTGAAAAGGCATTTCACTGCTCCGCCTCGCGCATCCCCATAAAAGGCCACCGGGGCTTGCTCGGTCAGGTCGCCCACGGAGGTCCGCATCAGCAGGTGGCCTTCCTCGGTGAGGCGCAGTGCATCCAAGCCTTCGTAGCGGAACCCGATCCGGTCAGGATCGGCACCTGGGGCAAGGAGCACGTCGTATTTGAAGTCACCGTGCTCGGACTTCAAACGGATATCCACCCCCGGCCATACCTCTCGTTTATGGACCTGCCCGAAAAGACCCACATGGGACCTCCACTGTTGGGGATCGTTACCGATGAAGTAGTTGTGATACGCGTTGGACCGGTCCAGGCCGGTGGTGGTGGAACCCTGGAGTGGGTCCACGAATCGCATGCGCCAAGCATGGCCTCGGAAGGTGATGGTATCGCGCACCTCCTGCGGGTACTCCATGAAGTCGTGCATCACCTCGGCGGCACGCTGCTCGTACATCGACCAGGTCCAACCATCCTGCTCTACGAACAAGGTGGCACCACTGGCCCCGGTGCGGAAGAGTACGGGTGTCGGCCACTGGCCCGCGTTCTCAATGAAATTGGCCGATCTCCTGGATCCCGTATGCGCCGGATCGTGCGCATGCGCCACCAACGCAGTGGAAAGCAGGGCTTGAGCAACAACAAAAGCGGTCGGGATGTGAGGCATTCCCATTGTCCTTACAGGGTTCACATTGTTCATCGTTTCATCGTACCAGGGTGACATGGCCGACCTGGCTGAACTGTTCTGTTCCGGTACACATTCCGGTATACTTCAGCACATATACATATACATCGTTCGGTGCCGGCCCACCGTCGTAGGTACCATCCCAAGGTTTCCCCTTGCCATCGAAATAGTAGATGCGCTCGCCCCATCGGTCATAGATCGTTACATCCACCTCCCGCTCCCCATAGCCGGCGAAAGTGAACGTATCATTGATCCCATCGGCATTGGGACTGAAGGCATTGGGAACGAACATGCGGGCATCGCTGTCGTAGGTGCGCACCACTGCACTATCCGCATGGCTGCATCCGTACGCATCCACCACCACGAACGCCCATTGCGCATCCTCACCGGGGGCAGTGAACGTGCGCGTGGTATCCCCATCGGCCCATAGGTACGCAGTGGCATTGTCCAGCGGGATGGTCAGGTCCACCGGCACACCGGGACAGGTGTGCTCCAGGATGCCCAGCTCGTATTGGAGCGGTGGCAACACCTCCACCGTGTCCGTCCCGTAACAACCTTGGTCATTGGTCACCTCCACGGTATACGCACCGAGCTCATCCACCTGGATGCTGGCGGTGGTCTGCCCGGTGCTCCAGAGGTAGTCCCCGGCGTATTGGCCGGCATCCAGGGTCACGAAGGGCCACTCCGGGCAGAGTACACGATCCTGGAGCACCGGTTGGAATTCGATGGGTGCCACATTGACCACCGTGGTGATGGTATCGCTCGGCGTACAACCTGTTGGATCCACGGCGATGAGCATGATGTCATAAGTGCCTTCCACATCGAACACATGCTCGATGGAATCCGCAGTGAGCACGGTGCCGTCACTGATCTCCCAGATATGGTCCAGGGGGTTCCCGGTGGAGGTGTTCACCGCATGGATCCTCAACTCGGTGCAATCCTCGACCTGCTCCCAGACCAGCCCGGCCTCCACGGTCTGCTGCGCACCGATCGTGATGTTGAAGTAGGTGGTGTCGGCAAGATTGCAGGCCAATGAATCCATGGCGATCAGTTGCACCACGTAATCGCCCGGTTCCGTGTAGATGTGGCTCGGTTCGAATTCCTCCACGGTGGGTGAGCCATCCCCGAAGTCCCAGACCCAGGTATCGCCGGTGCTTTCGTTGGAGAAATCGACCTCGATGGGGGCGCATCCGGTATTGATGGCGCTGGCCCCGGCCGCATTCACCCCGGCCACTCCGAAATCGATCTTGAACACACCGATATCCCACGCGACCGTCTGGTTGGGGGCATAGGCCCATGCGGTGGTCTGCAAGCTTCCCATGCCGCTGCAAACGCCTTGGTACACCACACCGTTCTTATCGAACCGGCTCGTTCCGCCATCCACATGGCTCCCCCCATAATAGGTACCGAAGAGCAAGGAGGCCATTTCCGGCTCGAATGCGGCGAGGTAGAAGCTGTCATCGACATAGAGGGCATTGGGCGTGGTGGGCAGGCCCGAGGAGGAGTTGTACCCGGAGATGTAGATATTCCCACACACATCGACCAGAAAAGCGACTGGTACGGTTGAACCGGGCGCTCCATTCCAATCCGGATCGCCACCGATGGTGGTGGTCACGGGCAATGCGGCGAGGTCTGCGGTGAGCTTGGCGATGAAGATGGGGCCATTCGCGACGCCGAAGGTGGAGGCTGGGGTGATCGGGATCTGGCCGTCCGTCTGTCCGTAGATCCAAATGTCATCATTGAGGTCGGTATCGATGAAGTAGGAACGATCCTCCTGGTCGGTCCCGAAGAAGGTGCCCGCGCTCATCCCGGAAAGATCGGCTGAGAGCCGAACCACATAACCATCACGTGTTCCGCCCAGGTAGGTGGGGTTCACCGATCCAGCGGTGACCGGGAATCCGCTGCTCTCCGTACTTCCGGTCACAACGAACTCGCCATTCACAGCGATGCGTATGCCCAAGGCATTATCGTTCTGGGCACCGCCGATGTAGGTCGCATGGAGCATGGTGCTACAGGTCGGGTTCAGGACGAACACGACACCATCCTGGGCACCGGCCAGCGTTGGTTGAAAGCAGCCAGCTGTCACCGGGAAATCCGAGGAGGATGTGCAACTGGCCACGACGATGTTGTTCGCGCCGTCCAGGAAGATCTCTCCCCGATAGGTCTCCCCATAGTTGGCGAACATGTCGTTCGTCCCATCCACGGCCTGTCCTCCGACGAAGGTCGAACCCACCAGGGAGGCCCCGTCCGCACTGAAATGGGTCACGACGATATCGCCCGAGCCGAGGCTGTTATCCAGCGCCCCGGCACTCACTGGGAAATCGGAGGATACCGTGGTGCCCATGATGCACAGTTCACCATTGGCGTTCACGATCATGCTGTGCGGGTTCTCTTCCGAAGAGCCACCCAAGTACGAAGCCCATAATAGCTGACTCCCGTCCGGGTTGTATTTGCTGAAGGACATATCCGTTCCACCACCACCCATCGTGACCTGGAAAGCCCCGGTGGTGGCCGGGTAGGTGGGTCCGAAATTCCGCGCACCGGTGTAGATGTTGCCAAAGGCATCGTAGGTGGCGCAATGCCCGTAGTTGGAAGCGCCGGTGGCCCCGCTCAGGGTGCTGGCGATCAGGACCGGATCGATCGTGATCGGGCGCGTCCGATCAACGCCTGCACCGAACACGAACCCCAGCACGTCAGCCTTCAGTTGATAGCGGCATTCAACGGGTTCGTTGGCCCCATCGGTGTAGAAGGCCACAGGGGCCATCTCAAAGACCTCACCGACCGAGGTCTTGAGCACCACCACACCCCGTTCATCGAGGTGGACCCCATCGAGGCCTTCGTATAACATGCCGATCCGCCCTGGGTCGGCCGTCGGATCCACGAGGATGTCATACTTCAGATCACCACCTACTGTCCTGTAAACGACATCGATGCCGGGCCATACCCCATTGTACCGAACGCCGGTGAAAGCCGGAACGCGGGACCTCCAACGTTGGCTTTCGTTACCCAGAAAGAAGTTCTCGTAACCCGGAAGCCGCTCCATCGAAGAGGTGCTCATTCCGGCAGCGGGCTGACTGAATCGCATCCGCCAGGCGTGACCATGGATCGTTCGAGCCGGGTGGTCATGGCCGTGATCTCCCGCCGCATGCA
The DNA here is from genome assembly GCA_020848295.1 of Flavobacteriales bacterium. Taxonomy (GTDB): domain Bacteria; phylum Bacteroidota; class Bacteroidia; order Flavobacteriales_F; family PHOS-HE28; genus PHOS-HE28. The sequence goes on along the minus strand of JADLAI010000151.1, from coordinate 7,917 downwards.
TCAGTTCGTGGGCACTTTCCTCGTAGCGCACCCATGTGGCACCACCCTGTTCCATGAAGACGGTAGCCCCGTTCACCGACGCTTTGTAGAGCACTGCCGGGTCCCATTGGCCGAGGTTCTGTGTGAAACGCACGCTGTGGCCGCCATCGTTCGCACAGGACAGGGAGGTTATCCCACCCAGCAGGACCGAGAGTATCAAAGTTGGGGTATATCGTTCCATAGCCGATCGGATGCCATACGGATCAGACGCTTCCCCGAAGCCCAACGTTGCTTGGGTCCGTTCCCCGGCCGCTTCGTGATCGACCCGCAGGGGTGAAGGAATGAACAAGTTTACGAGCCAAGAGCCGAAAAACCCAGCGCGAACCACCCGCCGGAGTGATCCATGGACCCCACGCAGGGCCCGAACTACCGGAACTGCAGGTCGTAGAGCCGCCGATAGGCCCCATTGTGATCCACAAGGGAACGGTGGTCCCCTTGCTCCACGATGTGGCCCTTATCCATCACCAGGATCCGATCGGCTCCCTGGATGGTGCTCAGGCGGTGCGCAATGACGATGCTGGTGCGCCCTCGCGTGATCCGCTCGGTCGCCTGTTGGATCAATTGTTCGCTGGTGCTGTCCACACTGCTGGTGGCCTCGTCCAGGATCAGCACCTTGGGGTCATTCACGGCAGCCCGAATGAAGGCGATGAGCTGGCGTTGGCCCACACTGAGGATCCCCCCGCGTTCCGCTACCGGGGTATCGTAGCCCTGTGGCAGGCGCTCGATGAATTCGTGGGCTCCAACGGCCATGGCCGCCTGGACCACCTGCTGCCGCGAAATGGACGGGTCCCCCAGCGTGATGTTGTTATGTACCGTGTCGCTGAAGAGGAAGACATCCTGCTGGACCATGCCGATGCTCCGGTGCAACCCCGCCAGCCCATAGGACCGGATCGGGTGACCGTCCAATGTCACCTGGCCCCGCTGGAATTCATAGGTCCTGGATAGCACATTGATGATGCTGCTTTTGCCGGAGCCGGTGGCCCCCACCAAGGCCACCATCTCCCCAGCCTTCGCCTCGAAGGAGACCCCTTTCAGGACGAATTCGGCATCGTTGTAGGCGAACCAGACCTCATCGAACCGGATGGCACCCTTCAGACCCGAAGCGTCCAACCGACCGTTGTCCTCGATGGCCGCCTCCGTATCGAGCACCTTGAAGACCCGCTCGCTCCCCACCATGCCCATCTGCAACACATTGAAGCGGTCCGCCAACTGCCGAATGGGCCTGTAAAGCATGTTGATGAAGAGGATGTAGGCGAAGATGTCCCCCAGTGAAGCTTCACCGGCCAGTACATCCTTCACCCCCCACCACACGAGGAATGCGAGTGAGATGGCGCTAAGGATCTCCACCACCGGAAAGAAGATGCTGTACGCCAGTACGCTCCGGATGTGCGCCTCGCGGTGCTCGCGGTTGATCGCCTGGAACTTGCGGTACTCCTGCTGTTCGCGGCCGAACAATTGCACGATGGACATGCCCTGGATGTGCTCCTGCACGAAGGCGTTGAGGCGGGCCACCTGGGTGCGCACATCCTGAAAGCTCTTCTGGATGCTGTTCTTGAAGATGTTGGTGCTCCAGAGCAGCAAGGGAATGGGGACCATGCTGAGCAGCGCCAGCTTCCAGTTGTACACGAACATCACCACCACCACCACGAGCAGTTTCAGGATGTCGCCCATGATCATGAGCAAGCCTTGGGAGAAGATGTCGTCGATGGTCTCGATGTCGCTCACGACCCGTGTCACCAGCGTACCGATCGGGGTCCGGTCGAAATAGCGGAGTTTGAAGCCAAGGATCCGGGCATATAGCTTCTGCCGCAGGTCGAAGGTGACCGCCTGCCCCAGCCAGGCGGTCCAGTAGGCCTGATAGTATTGCACCATGGTCTCCACCACGAGCAGGATCACCACGGCCAGGGTGATGACCAGTACAAGGGTGTGGGATCCGGGGCCGACCACTGCCTTGGTCAATTTGGCGGCCCAAGCGATGCTATGCGCGTTCCAGTTGGAATGCGCGGTAAGTACGAACAGCTGATCGTATGCGGTAGCTGCCACATCCACCAGCCAGCCGAGCATGATGGGCCGGATGACCCCGACGATACTGAGGGTCAGGGTGAGTGCGACGGCAAGCAGGAATACGCCCCTATACGGCTTGGTGAAATCGAACACGCGGCTGAACAAGGCCCGGTCGAAGGCCTTGCCCTGGGTGTTCCCACTCCCCTTCCTCGGTCCGGTGGATGCGGCCTCGCTCACCGTGGTGCTTCCCGCAGTCATGCCTTTTCGGTGGGTATGAATGGGTAGACGATGTGTTCGAGGTATAATCCCCTGGCCGGGGCACTCTTCCCGGCCGCACTGCGGTCCAGTGCCTCGATCACGGTGCGCATGCTTTCCGGGGGTGCCTGCCCTTTGCCGATGCGAATGCATGTACCAACGATGGCGCGTACCATGTTGCGCAGGAAACGGTCGGCACGGATGCGGAAGCGATACCCGTTCGGTGTCTCCTCCCACTCCGCCAGGCGCACATCGCAGAACATGGTCCGCGCGTCGCTCCCCGCCTTGCAGAAACTGCTGAAGTCCTGCCTGCCGATCAGGTATGTGCAAGCCGCGTTCATGTTCGCCACGTCCAAGGCCGGATGCAGCACATGCGCACGATCGGCCATGAAGGCATCCTTGCGGCGCAGGATCAGGTATTGGTAGCCGCGCTCCGTGGCGCTGAAGCGGGCATGGGCATCGTCGCTCACGGGGAACACCCGTTTCACGGCGATGCTGTCCGGTAGCATGCTGTTCAAGCTGTACACCAGACGCTCATCGATCATCTTGTCCGATGGTGCATCGAAGTGCAGGTAATAGTCCAGGGCATGCACCCCCGTATCGGTGCGGCCGCAGCCCACCACGAATAGATCCGGTACATGCAAGGCGATCCGCAAGGCCTTTTCCACCTCTTCCTGCACGCTTGGGGCCGCCAGTTGGCGTTGCCATCCCCGGTAGGGTGTGCCGTCATAGGCGAGTTGAAGGAAGTACCGCGGAAGGATCTCCATGTACGAAGGGTGCGAAGTTACCGGGTCAACATGGCCGGACCATTGCATCGCCTTCCTTTGCGGCATGCGCCGGATCGGCTTGATCAGCGACACGCACGGTTGGTTGGACCCTCGCGTGCAGGAACATTTCGCCCGATGCGATGAGATCTGGCATGCCGGGGATATCGGTCCGTTGGCGGTAACGGATGAATTGATCCGGTGGAAGCCCCTGCGTGCGGTGTGGGGCAATATCGACGATGCCAGCGCACGCTCGACGTTCCCGGAACATCAGCGGTTCACGCTGGAAGGTGTGCGGGTGTGGATGACCCATATCGCCGGAAAGCCACCGCGATACACCCCGGAAGTGCTCAAGGAATTGCGTGCCGGATCCACTGACCTGTTCATCTGTGGGCATTCGCATATCTGTGCGGTACGGTTCGACCCCGCTGTGAACTGCCTGTACATGAATCCCGGAGCAGCTGGCCGCCACGGCTGGCATCAGGTGCGCACCGTGCTACGGTTCAGCCTGGAGGCAGGCCGGACCAAGGACCTGGAAGTGATCGAGCTGGGTGAACGTGGCACGAGTTGAGCCGAACAGGGGATCGTGGAATACCGAGCACATGGACCCGTGCGTTCCACTGAAGGGTCGGCTAAATTCGCTGCCGTGAAAAGGCTGCTCGACAGGATCCCCGCCCGCTTGCGGAACCGCTACACGGCCACCGCCTTGGGGCTCTTGTGTTGGATCGCCTTCTTCGACCGCAGCGATGCTTGGACCACCTTCAAGAACAAGCGGAAATTAGGCCGCATGGCCGAGCAGAAGGAATTCTACCTCAGCGAGATCAAGCGTTCCAAGGAAGAACTGCACGAGTTGACGAGCGACAAGGAACTTCTGGAGAAATTCGCTCGCGAACGCTACCTGATGAAGCGGGACAACGAGGACATCTTCGTGCTGGTGCCTGAAAGAAAGAACGACCAGGCTACTCAGCCCCGCAGCAATTAATGCCTGCCTTCCCGCACAGGTCACGGATCAATTGGTCGGTCCGTAGTCTTCGACCTACGGCCCGCAAATGGTAGTGGGTGTCGTGGAATGCCGTATCCGGGAACACGTAGTCACGTGCCTCACCAAGCAATGGGTGTCCCGCCTCGGCCATTCGCGCCGCCACTTCGTTCTCCACCACTGGCCTTCGGCTTGAGCGTGCGATGCATGGCCAGGTGAAGATCACCCGTGCCTGATGGGCGGCAGCACTGTCCACCAGCTCCTGTGCCAGTGGCAGCAGGTCATCACCGAATGGCGGCTCCTTGTACTCCACGGGCTGCTGTTCGTCGGGTCCGCGCGGTGGCAGATCCAGGTGGGCCACCATATCACCACGTTCGTTGAAGCCTTCGGCACGGTATACCTTCTCCTTTCCAGCGCCTTTCCGCTCGCCCAATACCTCCTCCCATGCGGCTTGTAGCCGCAGGATCGCGACGTTGATGATCACGCGTGGGCGCCTGTACCAAGGCAGCGCATGTATCGCTTCCGGCGCACGGTCAACGGTGAGCACATGCACCTCGTTGTCGCGCACCGCCTCGCGGTAAGCCGAGTACTCGAAGGAAGCGATCACCAGATCACCAGGGCCCAACCGGGACTTCACCTCATTCACCATGAACTCCACCCCAAGATTCGCATGGATGGTCATGTTCACGACCGGCATGCACAAGGCATGCTCCAATCGCTCGCTGTCGATCCCGAATGTGGCGTTGCTCCCGCCGATGATGACCACCTTGGGGGAGGGAAGCGCCCGCAATCGTCGCTCTTTCGCGGCAACGGCGCCGTGGTAATCGATCACGGATGCATGATGGCCATTCCCGAACGCCAGCAGCAGAACGGCCGCCACCAGGCACCCGCCCACCAGTGCCCGCCCCAATAGGGCCAGGGGTTCAGAATTGGAAGTAGATGAACTCATGGGTCGTCTGCACATCCATGTACAGCAGGATCACCAACACGATGAACGTATAGATGGCCCATCGCTTCAAGGTGGACCGAGGTAGGACGGCCAGTGCATGTTGCTGGTGGCGTGCCTTCCATTCGACCACCAACAGGGCACCGATCAGCCAGGTGATGTGCTGTTGTAGCCAGTACAGGGCGATGCCCGGATGCAAAGGCGCATGAAGGACCATGTACTTGAGGTAGGCCAGTGCCTGCGGAACCCCGGCCGCGCGGAAGAACACCCAGGCCAGGAGCACGATCAGGAAGGTGAAAAGGATGGAAGGCAGATCGGACAAAGAAGCATCGTCGCGACGCGGTTTGGCGTCACGCACGATCGCCGGCAGGTAGTAGGCGCCATGCAGGGCGCCCCAGGAAACAAAGGTCCAGTTGGCGCCATGCCAGAGGCCGCTCACCGTGAACGTGATCATGATGTTGCGGAACCTGCCGGACTTGTTGCGCCAGCCGCCGAGAGGCAGGTACACATTGTCCCTGAACCAGGAACTCAGGGAGATGTGCCATCGGCGCCAGAACTCGGCAATGCTGCGGGAGAAGTACGGGTAAGCGAAATTACGGCTAAGGTTGAAGCCGAAGAGCCGGGCGCAACCGATGGCGATATCGCTGTAGCCGCTGAAATCCCCATAGATCTGGAAGGCGAAGAGAAAGGCCCCGAAGAACAGGGTGAAGCCAGGCGTGGTATCGACCGGTGAATCGAAGATGCGAGCCACGAGCGGCCCGCAGCCATCGGCGATCACCATCTTCTTGAAGAAACCCCAGAGCATCTGCCGCAGGCCGTCGGTGGCCTGGGCCCGGTCGAAATGGCGCGGGCGTTGGATCTGCGGGAGCAGGTCGGTGGCCCGCTCGATCGGACCGGCGACCAACTGGGGAAAGAGGCTGACGAAGGCCAGGAACTCCACCGGCTTTCGGGTCGCAGCCAACCGCCCACGATACACATCGATCGTGTAGCTAAGCGATTGGAACGTGTAGAAACTGATACCAACGGGCAGGACCAGGTGCAAGGTGGGGAGGTCCGGCTGGAGCCCGATCCCGTGCATCAGGTCCACCAGACCATCGCGGAAGAAATTGAAATACTTGAAAACACCGAGGACACCCAGGTTGGTGACGAGGCTCACGATCAACCAGCGCTTCTTGACGTGTGCCGTTGAAGCGTTAGCGATCGCTATACCCAGGAAGAAGTCGACCAGCGAACTACCGACAAGAAGGGATAGGAATCGTACATCCCACCAGCCATAGAAGACGTAGCTGGCCAGAAGGATGAAAATGTTCTGCAAGCGCAGACTCCGGTTCGCCACATACCAGTACAGGAGGTATACGACCGGAAGAAAGATCAGGAAGGCAAAGGAAGGGAAGAGCATCGGTCACCTACCTCGGTGGAGCGCCTGATGATCCGTGAAGCCCGCTCGATCAGTGATGATGACCACCTGGGCCATGCACATGGCCATGCGCCAGTTCATCCTCGGTCGCCAGACGCACGTCCGTGATCTCCACATTGAAATGCAGGGTGACCCCCGCCAGCGGATGGTTCCCGTTCAGGGCCACGATCCCGTCCTCCACACTGATCACAGTGAACACACCCATATCGCCCTGATCCGAGCTACCAGCTTGGAACTGCATGCCCGGCTCCACCTTTTGGTCCCCAAAACGATCCATGGGCACCTTATGCACCAAAGAGGGGTTCAGTTCGCCATATCCCTCCGCAGCCGGTACCACCGCCAACACCTTATCGCCAGCCTGTCGTCCTTCCAGTTGTTTTTCCAGGCCTGGTACGATCATCTGGTGGCCCTGGATGTAGGCGAACGCATCGCGCCCAGCGCTGGTATCCAGCAACTTACCATCGGCATCGTTCAATGTGTAGTGGAATGAGACCACAGCGTTCTTGGTGATGTGCATGGGCTAAAGGTAGTCCTACGAGCGGAACCGCATGGAAACATGAAAGCCCCGCCTAATGGCGGGGCTTTCATGCAGTTGTTGTTCAATGGGCGTGGGCGTGGCAGGCCTCGGAGCAGGTATGCCCCACCTCACCACAAGCATAGGCATGGGCACCCTCCTTGCAGGCTTCGGTGCATACATGCTCCTTCAAGCTCGCATGGTCACTGCCATGAGCGTGACCATGTCCATCGGCTTTCGCGCCGTGGCAACCACCGGTCGACGCTTTCGCTTTGCCAGCGCAGCAACCGGCTTTCGGTGCATCCGTGGTCACCTCCGTTGTGGAGGCTTTGGTATCCTTGGATGCCTTCGCTTTACCAGCGCAGCAGCCAGCTTTCGCCTTCTCTCCCTTCGCACATTCCTTCACCTTTTCGGTTTTGACCGGTTCGGTGTTGTCGGATGTGGTGGTCTGGGCGCTAAGGACACCCACGAAAGCGAAACAGGTGAGCAATGCAAAGATCTTCTTCATGGTTGATGTTGGGTTGTGGAGGTATTATCAAAGACCGGGCCGATCGTTGATCCCCGTGCAAGGTAATGAAAAGGCGACTTGCACGAACTTCGCCCCGATGGCCAACGAGAACCTGTTCAGCGTCTTCCCCCCCGCCACGCGTGCGCAGTGGGAGGCCGTGATCAAGAAGGAACTGAAGGACAAGGAACTGTCCACGCTGCACGTGCTGGTGAACGGCACGGCGCTTCCGCCCTTTCACATGTCCGGAGAAAGCGGGCCGATCGGTACCCGCCGCCGGGGGGTGGAACGCGATGGCAATGCCTGGCGCGGCACCTTCGAGGTGGATGCTTCTGCCGCCAACGCGAATGATCTGGTACTCGAGGCGCTCATGAACGGGATGGACAGCGTGCGGGTAACGGGCGACCTCTCGAGGTTGCCAGAGGTGCTGAAGGATGTGCTTTTCGGTGCCATCGACCTGCAGTTGAACGGGGGCGACGTGGCCACCCTGCGTT
>JADLAI010000150.1 GCA_020848295.1 Flavobacteriales bacterium | reverse complement strand
GGCGATCGAACTCACCACCATCGACCTGAGCGTACTTCGGGAACAGGTGCTACCCTGGACCGATAGCCTACCCGGACAGTTCCTGGGCAATGATCACGACCCCACGTTCCCGGCCTTCGCACACTTCGGCTTCGATCTGGCCGCACAGCGGACCGATACGATATGCACCGTGCAGGACGACTTCCGGATGGAACTGTTCCGTAGCCAGTACAAGTACATGAGCGGCCACGACAAAGTGGTGGCCATGGACCTCGCGCTGGAAACGGGCATCGATGCGGGGATCATCGCCGGATACATGACGGATTTTCATCGGAACCTGTACTTCAAGGCACCCTATGCGCCCTTGTTCGTGGTGCAGGACACCCTCTGTGTCTTCGACCACTATCGCGAGCGGATCCGTCGCTTCCTACCGGACGGGTCCGTGGTGGACGAGGTGCCCATGACCTACCACTTGGACAGCACCTGGGAGGATCGGTTGGTACAGGATCGCACCGACGGGGCCGTGTATGCCTTGTTCGCGCGTGGCCCGCGTACCTGGCTGCGGCGGATCGAGACGGTAACGGGGGCCTTGGGCCCGATCCTCACGTTGGAACATCCCTATCCCGAAGAGGTACAGGTCCACGATGGGCAGGCCTACCACTTCTTCAGGCCCTACGGGTCGCAGCAGCGCCGCACCTTGTATCGGCAGGCGATCGGGTGATCAATCCTGTCCGGGATGGCGTTTCGGGTAGTCGAACCACACCATGGTGCCACAATTCTTCATCACCTCCTGCCAGTGTTTCACGTGCAGGTCGATGCGTGCCAGGCCACAGGTGGGAAGGTTGTCCACGCCCGCATCGCTCAGGTGATCGAGCAGGTCGGTGAAGCCGGGGTTGTGGCCGAAGAGCATGACGCGGTCGGCTGCTTCGGGAAGCCGGTTCACCAGATGCAGCAGTGTTTGGCGCGAAGCGAGGTGGATCGATCGGTCCTGGATGAACCGATCAACGGGGAGGGCGATGGCGCTGGCAAAGGCACGGGCCGTGGTGATCGCGCGGTTGGCCGGGCTGGTCACGATCAGGTCGATGGGTTCGCCGCGCTCATGGAAGACACGTGCCATGAAGGGCGCGTTGCGCAAGCCGCGTTCGTTGAGGGGGCGGTCGAAGTCGTCCTGCCTCGGATCCGACCAGGCGCTCTTGGCATGTCGGCAGAGGTAGAGCGTCTTCATGTTGGCTGGCTCAGTGGCCGAATCGGTTCAGGCCGTCGAGGATGGCAAGCAGGAGCCGCGTGGGGTCCATGCTCACCCCCAGCGTCACATGCGCCATGCGGGCATCGCTGAATTGTTCGGGGCGTCGGAAGCCTTTGGAGATGGTGAGGAAGAGCGTGTCCGGGTAGTCGCCGGTGAAATGGAGGTTGAGCACATCGCCACCCGCGAGGTGGAGCAGGTAGAGCGGATAGTGGTTCACCACATCCTTGAAGGACGTATCCTCCTCCAGCACATGGCCGAAGGTCTTGAGGTCCTTGGCCACCTCATCCATCACATAGTGCAGAACGTCCTCCACGAAGATCTCGGGGTCGCGTGGGATCGTGCCGAATTGGTTGTCGAAAGGGGCCAGCATGCGAGCGCGGGTATGGCGCAACGCGGTCTGTAGCAGGTTCAACTGGGCGGTGAAACTCATGTCGGGAATGTCGGTTCTTACAGCGGGCAAACTAATCCCTTCGAGCGCATGACAAGTCTCATTCCCGGATGGTTTATGCACGATCGATCCCACGATCGATCCAGGCGCCATTTCATGGTGTGTGCGGGATCGGGCGCCCAGGACCCTGATGGTAGCGGGCTTCAGCGGAGACCGATCATCCACTGGACCGTGCGCTCTTCGCAACGGAAGGGAAGGTCGGCCGCCCACGCCACCCGCCACTCCACGCTCACGAAGAAGAGCAGGACGAACACGAGGGCGAGCACCACCAGGCCATTCCCGGCCATGCGCAGGTACCGCGGCAACGGTGGGTAGGACCCGATCAGGCGCCCCACCACAACAACGAGAATGGTGAGCACCATGGACCAGCAGGCGATGTTCGCCACCAGGCCTTGCAGGTACAGCTCACCGCTCAGGCTGTTCACCCACGGCACACTGGTGCGGTACGCGAAAGGCGAACCGATCAAACTCGGCAAGTGCTCATCCGGGCAGGCATCGAAGTGCTCGATCGTGAACACATCGCACAGCACGAGCGCGGTGGCCACGATCAATACCCGAAGGAGCATGGTAAGGCGCATGGGGGAAGATAGGACGCGGCAACTTTTCACTGCGCGGCCTACGCGCTTGCCGGGGCCCTTAGGATGCGTCATGCGCCAGATAGGGGCCGGAGCATGCGGCACGGCCCAGCACCGGATCGCTCATGAGGCCTTCGACCAGGACCAGCACGGACAATACCCCCGAACGGGAGCTGCGCCGTGGTTACCCTACCGGGCTCCCTACGCCCAGCCGGCCATGCCCTGCACGAACGTTCAGGGACCAACCATTGCGGTTGGAGGAAGCTTGATCCTACAACGCCACGCGCTGCCGCTCCACGATGCTCTTGAAGGGCTGCTTGACCATGCGCATGTCCAGGATGTCCACGCTGATGGGCAGGTCACTCTCGATGAAGTCGTGCTTCAGGTTCCCCAAGGTGCGTAGGGAAAGTTCCTCCGTGTCCTCGATGGCCAGGTCCAGATCGCTGAACTTCTTCGCCGTTCCGAGTACGCGGCTGCCGAAGGCCCACACCTTGGCGTGGGGCACATGCCGGTCCAGGATGGCGCGCACCAGGGCGAGCTGGTCAGCGGGCAGGTCAAGCATGATGTTCCTTCAATGCGTTGAGCAGGTAGGCTGTGTCCTTCACGAAGCCCTTCAGCAAGGCCACCACCTTGCGTGCGTTGGCCTCATCGTACGTGAGGCTCGCGAGGTTCCGGCCTTCGTGGTATTCGAACCAGCGTTGTGGGTCCTCGATGAGCGAATAGCGTGCGGCCAGGCGGAACAGTTCACGCCGGGGCATCGTGGTCAGGCCGCTTTCACCGCCCCATTCCAAATGCCGCTTCATCATCTTCCAGGCCAGCTCGTAGGTGAACTCGAAGCGTTTGATGGCCGCATCCCTCACTACCTCATCCCCCAGGTCCATGCGCGTCACCTTGCGCAGAGCCGCGAGGGAGCGGCGCAGGGGCGACAGGTCGAGCTTGGCTGGTGACATGGATGGCAAAAGTTGGGGAGGCATTAACGAACAACGCCCGGCGATCACCCCTCACCCCCGTAATGCCGGTGTTGCTTGTATCCCGCATCGGGCCGCTCCATGTAGTCGTCGATGTAACGCTGGAAGGAGGGGTTGGTGGGCACGATCAATTGCACGCCAATGAAGCACTGCACCCAAGGTTCCTCTTCGGGCTGGGTGTAGATCACGTAGGCGGAGAGCTTCATGCCGTGGTCGATCAGGTTGGCCAGTGTGATGTTCTCCTGC
>JADLAI010000149.1 GCA_020848295.1 Flavobacteriales bacterium | reverse complement strand
TCGCGGCTTGAGCTGCAGCCATTGCCGCAGGGTCTGCGGCTACTTGGGAGATAGGCCCAGTAGGGCTGTTGAACGTTTGATGTCCTCCTCTGGAAGCGGCGATACCGCGCTGCACGAGCGCCTTGATCTCTTCGGCATCGGCTTTCTCGAATCCCTCTGCCACAATGCGGTCCCACCCGATGGTGTTGAACGTGATCTTGGAGAAGCCGAGCAAGGGGCTATCCACCTTGACCGAAGATATCTGGTGAAAGGCAAGCGACTTCTCTTCGCCGGAGAACAGGCCGGGGATCTTCAGCGTAACACCAAAATCATCGATGGTGACTTTCGCGGGGAACAGGCGGTTCCCTGTGGCGAGGCGATTGGCTACGAATTCGCTCATGGGGATCAGTGGATCACAATGCTCTGTCCGGTTCTTGTGCCACCTCTTTCAAAAGCTAACCAATACACTCCGGGGGTTAGCCCCGTTAGGTCTAGTGTGTGAACGCTCTTGGGCAAAAGCCCTTGTACTTTTTCGCGGTGGACCTGTCTTCCAACCCCATCGAAGACGAGGATCGTGGCTGGGTCTGGACCGCTCAGCTCGATCATGAATGCACCATGGCTTGGGTTGGGATAGACGTGCAAAGCGGGTTGCTCATCGTTTCCGAACCCGGTTCCGGTTGAGACGACGTCCTGAATGCAACGGATCGATTCACCGCGCCTGTTGTCCCAAGTGAATACATCCGCATTGGTTTGGCCGAAATGAAGTCGAACCAGGTCAGAGTTCACAAGGCCAACTTCGTCCGTAGTGCTGCACCAGAAATGCGCCAGTATGCCTTGTTCCCCATAGGAGTCTTGCCACCGCGTTCCCGTGGGCAGGCCGGAAAAACCGGAAGCGTTGCTCCCGCCTAAGTTGCCGCCGGTCCAATATTGGACCCCTTGTGTTTTCATCTGACCACCAGCAGTCGGACCGAGGTGATCGAGAAGGGTGTTGAACTCGGTGATACTTGGAACGTGCCAGCCTGTGGGGCACACGTTCCTGCTGTCGTCTGCTGCATACCAGTTGTACAGTTTGCCGTAAGGACAGGCATAGGTAGCGCTGTCATCGTTGAGCCAGCAAGAGGCCCCTGTGAATGTGCTGTTCCATAGGTTCCCTGCGGCGGGGATCGTTGGTATTTCGTCACCGTTGGTGTAGTGGCTCGTCATCAGGTTCTCGGCCATCCAAACTTGGTCTCCGATCTGGACCGTTCGGTAGGGAGTGCCTTCCTGGTCGGTCATGGTGCCATATTGGACATTGGTATTGTGAACGTTGGTTGCACCGCATGAGTGAGAACTGGGCGGTAGTTCGCCACCGGTGAAGAGGAGCAGGACCTCTTCCTCAGTTAGGACTTGTTCCCAGATACCGATATCATCGAGATCCCCATCAAGAAACCGGACATCGCTCGTGGTCTTGCCAAAGATCACGGGAAGGGTGGCCGTCGTGTTCACCAGAGCATTCTGGTCAAGAGCGAAGCACGCGATCCCCATCTGCTCAACACCGTCGATGTACATCTTCACCGAATTGATCGTACCACCATTGGCTGGATCAAAGACCAATGCGCAATGGTGCCACTCCGCATCGATGAGACCGGCGTCGCCTCGGGTAACAACACCCGTTCCCGCATCAACACCCAGCCCAGGACATGGGTTGTTCAGGATGGGTTGAAAACTGCCACCGCTGCCACCGAAATAGTCGATCGGAGTTTGATGGGAAACACTTTCGGTACGAACCCAAAAGGAGAACGTGCGACCTATCGTTCCCGCAGGCCCTTGGGCGGTTGTTGCGATGAAGTCCGACAGGCCGTCGAATGCATATGCGGCATCGGGTTGCCCATTTCGGTCGCTGGTTAATGAGGCTCCGTTCACGGTGCCGTTATTCCCATTTCCGCTCTCATCATTCGCGTTCCCGTTGAAGGGCCACCAGCCGACCAGGCCATCGGAGGGAACATAGCTGGGCACCTGGGCTATCGCTCGAGTGCAAAGGAGAAGGCAGACCGGGAAGAGTAGTAGAAAGCGCATCGTGGAGGTTTATTCCCCTGTTGATACCGGTCGGCAACAGAAGGTAACCTGCATGATGATGGATCACCTCCGCTTGAGGTAGAGGGCGAGGCCGAGAAGGGCAATGGCGCCACCTACCAACAACCACCATCTAGGCGATTCAGTGGTCTGCACCATGTGTTCTGCTTCACCCAGTACCTGCCAGCCCGCCCAGTGCAAAGGCATGTGCTCTTCGGCGCTGGCACTTTGTTCAAGGTAGGCGAGTTTGGCACGTTGCATGGCCACGTCTTTGGGCAGCCCCTTGGCGAGTTCGTTGCGGAAGAGGCTGATCAGCTTGATGGAAGAGCCTTCGTCGGCCAGGTATTGAGAGCTGATCACATTTGAGGCTCCTGCGAAGAGGAACGCGCGGGCGAAGGAGATTCCGCCGCCACTCCTATCCACCTCGAATAGTCCGCTCCTACAGGCAAGATGTACAACCAGATCGGCGTTCAGTTCCAAGGACAAAAGGTCGCTGGGCTGGATCGAGAAGGAGCTGGTATCCGTGCTGAAATAGTGACGGGGTTGGTGTTCGCGGGAATGAGCGCCAGCGCAATGACCCGCGAGGTAGATCGCGTCGGCCTTCGCAAGGTCTTCTTGAAGATCGGCGAATGTGAAAGCGGAGTCCACAGAACCGTTCGAACCCCAACGCAGCAACGCTGAACGCATACGTTTCAAGTCGGTGAATTGGCCCGTTCCAGGAATTGGTGCTATGTAAAGAGCGTTATGATCGGCTCGTACGTGTTCTTCCCTCTCAGGCTGCATCAGCAACAAAGGATAGCTGAACGCATGGTTCTTCACGAGCGGGCCACACGCACGGATATCCAATGAGCTGGTATCGTTCAATAGGGCATCGAATGAGATGAATGAGGCATCTCCACTTGGGAATACGCGGATGCGTTGGGTGTTTCTCAGGATATGGGCTACCGGCTTATAGACCAAGTTGCGTAGTGCATGATACCCACTTCGGAATTCAGCTGCGGTCTTGTGGTCGAGATCAGCGGTGTTCCGGATGGAGTAGTTCGGTATTTGTGACTCGAATGCAACGCCACTTGAGGTGACCGCCAGGAGGAAGACGCTTTCCCGCAGGCCAGCGACATTGTTCTGGGCGCAGATCAGAATGCCCTCTTCGGGCTTGAGT
>JADLAI010000148.1 GCA_020848295.1 Flavobacteriales bacterium | reverse complement strand
CTTACCAATACACGGGCGGGTATCCGCACGGCGGTGCGGACCGCATCCACCAGCCCCGAGCTCGGTGTGATGCCACCGGATGCAAGCCAACTGCATATCTCCACTCCATCGGCACCCGCCTGTTCCGCCGCTACGGCTTCCTCCACCGTGGTCACGCATACTTCCACTGTCACCCGCATGGTCCGAATGTAGCTTTCCCCGTCATGCAACCAGCTGGGCATCTCCGCGTATAACGGGCCGATGTTCACCCGCCGCCCTCCTCTTCCAGGTGCTGCACTACTCCTGGTGCTTCTGTTCTCAAATGCCAAGGTGATCGGTTCCGATGCAGAGGAGGCCACCCGACCGGTCGGTGCTGACGCCGTTTCGGCCAACCAACGGGCTGCACAGCACCTTGCGGCAGCATACCATGCCATCACATCGAACCCGCAGGAGGCCCACGAACAGGCATTGGAGGCGCTGAGATCGGCCGAGGGTTCTGGTGATCCCCAACTCGAACACAAGGCACTGGTGTGCTTGGGGACCGTCGAGGAACACATCGGGCTTCTCGAGGAT
Source organism: Flavobacteriales bacterium (assembly GCA_020848295.1). Classification (GTDB taxonomy): domain Bacteria; phylum Bacteroidota; class Bacteroidia; order Flavobacteriales_F; family PHOS-HE28; genus PHOS-HE28. Next base: position 37,574 of record JADLAI010000148.1, on the reverse strand, counting down.
CGGCTCGCCACGGCCATCAAGGCCCTACGGCTTTCCCAAGGACTTGCCGATCCACAACTCATCGCCCGCGACCTACGCGCGTTGTCCGAGGCTTATTTGTTGAATGGAATGGGCGAGCCCGCAGTGATGGAGGCGCGGAATGCACTGGCCATCCTGTTACCTACACGGCCGATCGAGGAGGTCGAGGATGCCGAGCTCTTCCTGATCAGGACCTTGAAGGATGCGGGGCAGGTCGAAGAGGCCCGCGATCTGGCCTCCAGTTCGCTATCGAAGGTCAGGGGCAACGGATCCGAAGAGCGAACAGCACGCTTCCAAGCCGCATTGGGCGCGGTCCTGGTCGCCATGAAGCAATTCCCTGATGCGATCGTACACCTGACCCAAGCGCAGAACACGCTCTCGGGATCCGATGCGACCAACGATCGTTTCGAGATAGAAGCAGGCTTAGTGGTGGCCCTCCTCGGTCTGGAGCGCACCACGGAAGCCAAGGCCGCGCTGAATGCCGCATCCATTGCTGCCGCTGGTGGTGGCTGGATCAAGCGTCACCGGGTGCTGGAGCTGCGATACCTCATGGATCGCACAGCGAATGAGTGGCGCGATGCGGTCGCATCATTGGAACGGATCAAACAAATGGAGGACAGCGTTCGAGCCACCAGGACAGCGGTACAGTTCGCCCGGTTCGGGATGGGTACGTACCCTGGGGTGCAGGGGAAGGTGCAGCCACCGGTCGAAGGCCAGGCGCAGGTTGCCGGCCTCGTCACGGATCCCGCCTTCTGCACCAGGGTGTTGATCGGTTCGAGCATCGTTCTTATCGGACTGGTCACCGTGCTCCTCCTGAACATCCGAAAAGGCAGGCGCATGGCTCACCGGCTTCGTTTGAAGAACGAGGTGGTGAAGCGCCAGCACGACGAGATCCGAACGAAACACCTGGAGTTGCAACGCCAGAACCTACGAATGACCGAGGCCCTCATGGGTGATGAGGAGAAGGAATTGGTGATCAAGGAGATCCACCATCGGGTGAAGAACAACCTACAAGTGGTGGATAGCTTGTTGCAGTTGCAAGCCCACGATTCCAATGATCCCGGTGTGGCCAGGGTCATCCGCGAGGCCCAGGGTCGTATCCGCTCCATGGCCCTGGTACATGAACAGATCTACAGGACGAGCAGCGGAACACGCGCCGACCTGCGCTCGCACATCGAAAAGCTCGGCCGCAACATCCTGGTCGCCTATGGCGCCCATGACCGTATTTCCGTACAGGTACGAACGGACCTGCCCGCATTCCACATGGAGTGCCTGCTTCCTTTCACCCTTGTGCTCAACGAGTTGTTCACCAATGCGGTGAAATACGCCTTTGCGAACGATGGCTCCGGTCGCATCACCATCGTGATCCGACCAGCGGGTGCGGGCTACGAACTGCTCTTCCACGACGATGGCCTTGGCCTTGGCACGGAAGGGGAGCATCGCCAACGCTCCTCCTTCGGCCTTGAACTCGTGAGCTTGCTGGCCGAGCAGATGAACGGACGCGTGCGTTACCTGACAGGGAATGGGACCACGGTTCACCTGACCTTCATGCCGGACGCATCCAGCCTTCGTGCGGCTTCCTGAGCCACTGGGCCACACCCCCTATCTTCGCCGCCACTTTCCCTGCACGTGACGGAACCAACGGCACCCGATTTCCACGCACTGGGCCTGAGCGATGACCTGCTCGATGGCCTGGACCACATGAACATCCGTAAGCCCACGCCCATCCAGGCGCAGGCCATACCCGCCGTGCTCGATGGCAAGGACCTGATCGCCTGCGCGCAGACCGGGACCGGTAAGACCGCGGCCTTCCTCCTTCCGCTGATCGATGTGATCATCAGCTACCGCCCCAAGGAGGATGGTAGCATCCGCGGGTTGATCGTGGTGCCCACGCGCGAGCTGGCCCTTCAGATCGATCAACAGCTCCAGGCCATCGCCTATTTCACGCCGATCACCTCCATTCCGCTCTATGGGGGGAGCGATGGCAGCACCTTCGACTCGCAGAAACAGGCGCTTACCAGTGGTGTGGAAGTGGTGATCGCGACCCCGGGCAAGTTGCTCAGCCACCTGAACCTGGGCTACGTACCCTTGAAAGGGTTGGAAATGCTTGTACTGGACGAGGCGGACCGCATGATGGACATGGGTTTCGTGGACGACATCCGCCGCATCATCAACTTCCTTCCGAAGGAACGGCAGTCGCTCATGTTCAGTGCCACCATGCCCCCGGCCATCCGGGAGCTCACCAAACAGATCCTGAAGGAGCCGGTGGAGATCACCATCGCGCTGAGTAAACCGGCCGAAGGCGTGGACCAGCAGGCCTATGTGGTCTTTGATATGCAGAAGGCCAACGCCCTGGAGCACATCCTCAAGCACAGCGAGGCCACGAGCATCGTGATCTTCGCCGGACGCAAGGTGGAGGTGCGCAACCTGGCCCGCCACCTTCAAAAGCGCGGCTTCAACGCGTCGGCCATGCACAGCGACCTGGAGCAGAGCGAACGCGAAAGCGTGATGCTCACCTTCCGGAACCGGAAACTGCGCATCCTGGTGGCTACGGATGTGGTGAGCCGCGGCATCGATATCGACGACATCGATCTGGTGATCAATTACGATGTGCCCCATGATCCGGAGGATTATGTACACCGTGTGGGACGTACCGCCCGTGCGGCGCGGAAGGGGACAGCGATCACCTTCGTGAACGAGAAGCAGATGCGCGAGTTCGGGCGCATCGAGGCCTTGATCGGTTATCCGGTGAAGAAGATGCCTCTACCCGAAGGCACTTCCGGCCCGGCCTACGACCCCCAGGCGCGCAGCAAGGACAAGGGCCGCAACGGCGGCCATAGGCGCAGCGGTGGTCGCCCACGACCCTCTGGCGCCAGGAAGAGCGGACCCCGGAATTGACCCCGTATACACGAAGAGCGGACCCAAACGGATCCGCTCTTCGTCCTCAATGGAAGCAGAGGCTCAGCGACGGCTTGGGCCGAACTTCGCCTTGTTCTCCTCCAGTACTTTCATCGGGTCCCAGGCTTTCGCATCCTTCCCTACCCGTTCAATGGTCACCTTCTCCATCACGTCGTTCTGGGCTATCGCGTTCACCACATCCTGGCCGCTCACCACATAACCGAACACCGCGTGCTTGCCATCGAGCCAGGGTGTTTCCTTGTGGGTGATGAAGAATTGACTGCCATTGGTGGCGGGGCCGGCGTTGGCCATGCTCAAGGTGCCAGCGCGATCGTGTTTCAAGCTGGGGTCGATCTCGTCCGCGAACGCATAACCCGGACCACCCATGCCGGTCCCGGTGGGATCACCTCCCTGGATCATGAAGTCGGCGATCACCCGGTGGAACTTGATGCCATCGAAGTAAGGTGCGCCTTCCGCCTTGGCCGTGTTCTTCATCTTCCCTTCGGCCAGGGCTACGAAATTGGCCACGGTCATCGGCACCTTCTCGTATTCAAGTTTGATGCGGATCGTTCCTTTGTTGGTCTTGATATCGGCGAAAAGGCCGTCGGTCGTATTCTCCACGGGTTTCTGGGCGGTTGGTTGTTCGGTGGTGGTGGCTGCCGTGGTGCTCCCACCTTCCGGTGCGGAGCCGCAAGCGGCGAGCGACAAGCTGAGCAATGCGGGAAGTGAGATCGAGAACAGCATGGTCATGGACGTGTTTTTCTTGAGGGGGCGAAGATAGGCAGGTGGTCGTTCCGGTCCCGTTAGTCGAGCAGCACCTCCTCGATGGATTCCAGTTTAGCGTCGGTAAAGGCGCCTTGCTCCCGGTGTACGATATGACCATCCTTGTCCAGGACGAAGAAGTACGGCACGTCCTTGTCCTGCAAGCCCAAGCGCTCTTTCAACGGGTCCAGATCAGCCTTCACGAAAAGCACGTGGTCCACGATCTCCGGATCGGCGCTCTTGCGGAACCGGTCCAAGCTGGGCTCGTAGGCGACCTTGTTGGCACCCGTGTACAATGGCACGAAATACACATCCGCCTCATACGACCCGGCCATGAGGCCATGTTTCGCGATGAAGCGGAGATAGGCCGGTTCGTACCATTCCTCCAAAAGCGGACCGGCCTTCTGACCGTAAGCAAGACCGATCACTGTCCACGGTTTACCCGAGGTAGGTAGGGTGATGGTGGCCCCCGTAGCGGTTTCTCCGGTCAGTGTCGGGAAGGTGGTTTGTGCCCGCACCGTGATGACCAGCGCGAACATGCAGAGCAGATGGAATGAACGGTTCACGCCGGGGTCATTGCAAGGTTCGTACCGATCATCGGATGCCATCCTCCGGGTTCTTGCCCTTGTGTGGGCGGAACCAATCCTTCATCCGGGCGATGTCGGCCACGGGATCGTTGGTGAGCGGGAACGGCGCGCTGAGGATGGCGAGCTTGGCCGGATAATCGAAGGTGACCAGGATGATCGGTACACCGGCCCGAGTGGCCATGTGGTGGAAACCCGTTTTCCAGTCGGGCTGGTATTTACGGGTGCCTTCCGGGGTGATGCCGATCCGTTCGATCTCGCCCCGTTCGAACATGGCGACCACTGCATCCACCAGGTTGTTGTGCTTGCTGCGGTCCACCGGATAGCCGCCCAATGCCCGGAAGATCCAACCGAACGGGGGCTTGAACAGCGAACGTTTGGCCAGGTACTTCACATCGCCCATGCGGGCCAGGTTACGTACACAAAGGCCCACGAAGAAATCCCAGTTGCTGGTATGCGGGGCCACCACCACGATGTAACGGTCCAATCCGGCAGGACGCTCATCCTGGATCCGCCAGCCGGCCAGCGTGTGGAAAAAGAAGTGGTAGATGGGGCGCACGGGTGGTGGGATCCGTTCCGATGTGCATCTTTGAGGGATGCTGGTCAAGCGGTTCGGCGGCAAGATAGTGGGCATGCATGGCATGTACGCGGGCCATGGAACCCCGATCCCTCCTGCCGCGTATGAGGGCGCCATGGAAGGGCTCCGGTTCGCAGTGCTGGATGTTGAGACCACCAGCGGCGATCCTACGGAAGGCCGGGTGATGGAGGTGGCGGTATTGGCCTTGGATGGCGTACAGGAGCGCCTTCGATGGGACTCGTTGATCCAGCCGCGCACCCATGTGCCGGGGTTCATCCAAAGGCTCACCGGCATCGATCCGGCCATGCTGAAGGATGCGCCCTCTTTCTCCGAGGTGGTACGCACCCTGGGAACACTTACCCAGGACCGGGTCGTTGTCGCCCACAATGTCCGTTTCGACATGACGGCGCTTACCCATGAATTCGCCCGCACCGGTCTGGTCTTCGAGCGTCCCACCCTCTGCACGGAACGCCTGGCGCGCCAGTTGGTCCCTCATCTCCCCCACTATAACCTGGGTAGCCTTTGTCGCTATTTCGGCATCGGTTTCCAGGCCGCGCACCGTGCGTTGAACGATGCGGAGGCCACCGCCGCCCTGCTGACCCGGTTGATCGCCGAATTCGGAGTGGATAGGCTCCTGGCAAGCGTCAATGGCATGCATCAGGCTCGCCGAGCCTGATCCTACGCACCGCACCTTTTCGAACGCCCGGGCTCAAAGCAGGACGTTCGTCGCCCAAAGGACCCACATCACCACGGCACACAATAGACCGATCGCCCCCATACGCAGGCCAAGCTGAGACCGCTTCATGCTCGACAAGCTATACAAGGTGGGCCTGCGCTCCCCTTTCCGGCGCCCCCAAAGGCCGAGCGCCAAGGCGAGCACGGCGATGACGAAGGCCAAGGAGACCAGGTGAACGGCAAAGGACAGCGGAATGCTCGCCGCGCCGAAGACCAGCGTGGCCATGCTGAACGGCAGGTCGCGGATCGGTTGGTCGCTCATGGTCCGGTGTTCAGGATGGCTCCATGGACCGCCAGGACCTGCGGGATCACCAAGTGCTGGTCGTCGTTCTGGATCACATGATCCGCAATGGCCAGTCGCCTGGCATCATCCACCTGGTTGGCCAACCGGCTGCGAACGGCGGCCTCCTCCACCCGGTCCCGTTGCACCACCCGCGCGATCCGTAGCGCTTCCGGAGCGGTCACCACCACCACCTGGTCCAGGGCCTCGTGGCCACCTGTTTCGGCCAGGATCGCGGCCTCCATCAGTACGTAATGTGATCGTTGATCCCCAGCCCAGGTCATGAAGGTTCGGCGTACCACGGGGTGAATGATGGCATTCAGGTCCTGCAAGGCACCCGCGTCACTGAACACGATGCGGCCAAGGGCGGCCCGGTCGATGGCACCTTCAAGAGCCACCCCCGGTCCGAACCGATGCAGCACCGTCCTGATCACGTCCTGGTCGTGCTGTAGAATGTCCCTACCAGCAGCATCGGCCTCGAATACCGGTATGCCCAACGTGCGGAATACCCGCGCGATCGTGGATTTTCCACTGCCGATCCCACCGGTAAGGCCCACCTTGAGCATAGGTGCCGGAAGCCTACTGGGCCTTCGCCGTGGCCTCGTTCAGCTGCTGGGAGCTGTCCATGGCGATGGCGCTCTTCTCGAATCGCAGGCGCACGTTCGAATCCACCTCGAGGAGGATGGTGCTTTCGGCGACCTCGGCCACCTTGCCGTGCAAGCCACCGATGGTGACCACCTTGGCCCCTTTCTGCAACGACTCACGGAATTTCCGGGCCTCCTTCGCTTTCTTCTGCTGTGGCCGGATCATGAAGAAATAGAAGACCACCATCAGGAGGCCCATCATCACGAAGAAGGACCAGTCGGCCCCTTTCTGGGGTTGCGCTGGAAGAAGGAAGGTTGCGGTGAGCATGCGTCGTTCGGGTTCTGCTTATTTATTGGTTGGCCCCACGACATCGGCCGTGAGGGTGAGTACATGACTGGGCGGTGTGGTGTTGGCCACCACCGTCACGGTCTTATCCTGCCGGCCATTGCGGCCTTCACTATCGAAACTTACGGTGATGCGGCCCTTCTTCCCCGGTGGTACGGGTTGTTGGGGCCAGTCCTTGCCCACGGTACATCCGCAGGACCCACGCACATCGGAGATCACCAGCGGCGAACCGCCCGTGTTCTCGAACAGGTACACACTATCCACCTTGGCGCCTTGTACGAGTTTACCAAGATCCAGGTGGGTGTACACGAAGGCCATGCGGGGCAGGTCCTCCGGATCCACATCGCCATAGCCACTATTGGGGAAACGCAGGTCCTCGGCGCTCACCTCATTGGGATCGTTCTCCTGATGGTCGGTGATGCGGCAGCCGCTTAGGATCAGTAGCGCGACCAAGGGAAGGAGGATGTACCCATCCTTGCCACCCATCCTTATTCCGTTCCTGTGTGCCATTGGGGGTCAACCTTCGAGCAGTCCGCGCCCCACTTTGTGGATACGGCCGTCGCTGCGCATCTCGATGAAGAGTTTGTCGAGGACCCCATTGATGAAATTCTTGCTTTTCGGGGTGCTGTAGGCCTTGGCGATCTCGATGTATTCGTTCATCGTCACCTTCACCGGGATCTGGTCGAAGACGCGCACCTCGGTCAAGGCCATCTGCATCAGGATCATGTCGCTCAGGGCGATCCGGTCGCTCTCCCAGTTGCTGGAGCGTTCAGAGATGGCTTTTCCATGCTCATCCGCATAGGCGATGGTCTTCCGGAAAAGCTGGGAAACGAACTCCTGGTCCTCCTTGGCATCCATACCCAGTTCGTTCGCCAGCACATCGCCGGTATCCGTGGCCCGGTACTGTTCGAGGGTTCGTTTCACTAGCCCGGCCGCCAGGTCCAGATCCTCCAACCAGGCGATATGGCGTGCCTCAAAGACTTCCTGCAGGGCCTCGTTGTTCGCGATGAGGTCCGTGAAGAGCGCGATGGCGAACTGCTGATCCCGTTTGAAGCCCTGGTCCGGCTCGGCGAGGTAGGTCTTTACGGCCTCGTTACCCTCCAGCTCGCGGTACATGGCGGCGAACAGCTCGTGGTTGCCCACCCAGCTGATCCGGCGTTTCTCGCATTCCACGCGGAGACGATCGCTCGTGGCGATGGCCTTTACGACCGGGTTGTCCACGAAGCGACGGTTCGGGTTGAGGTCCTCCGGTGTGGGCAGGCGTTTCTTCTTGCGCTCCTCGAAGACCAGTTCGGCCACGTGACGCAGCTCCCCGAACACCAGGAGCAAGGACAGGTACAGATCGCCCGTGCGCTCGATCCCCTGGAGCAGGTCCTTCTCGATCCGTGCGGCATTGCTTCCCTCGCTTTGCCAATGGGCATACAGCGATTGGAAGGCCTTGATACGGAGGTAGCGGCGATTGAGCATGCGAAGGTGTGGGCCGAAGGTGTTTCCCGATCAGAACCGCATACCCGCTGCGCGGATGCTGCTGATCCGGTCCTCGGCAGCCTGGTTCGCCGCCAGGTAGGTGGGGATCCCTTGATCGCTGCTGGCCTTGAAGATCCTAAGGGCGGTCTGATAGATGCCTTCGGTCTGCCGCAAGGCTGCCTTGCGATTGTATCCTTTGCGTTCCCAGGCGCAGTTGATGATGCCCCCGGCATTGATCAGGTAATCCGGTGCATAGAGGATCCCCTTGTCCATGACCTTCCGACCATGCACCGCCTCATCGGCCAATTGGTTGTTGGCCGCACCGGCGATCACGCTGCACTTCAATCGTTTCAGGGTCTCATCGTTCACCGTGGCTCCGAGCGCACAGGGCGAGTAGATGTCCATGTCCACATCATAGATCGCATCGGGCTTCACCAACTGGATCGACGGGAACTCGGCTTTGATGGCCGCGAGCTTGTCATCGTGGATATCCGTGAGGTACACGGTGGCCCCATCCTTAACCAGCAGGGCCACCAGGCCCTTCCCCACGTTCCCAGCCCCTTGGATCGCCACTTTCCGGCCATTGAGGTCGTCGGTCCCGTATGCGGTCTTCGCGGCAGCCTTCAACCCGCAATAGACCCCGTAGGCCGTTACCGGACTGGGATCACCGCTACCGCCCATCTCCTCCGGTAGCCCGGCCACGTGGCGGGTCTCCTTCTGGATGTTCACCATTTCCGTGGTGCTCATCCCCACATCCTCGGCGGTGATGTACCGGCCATTGAGGCTGTCCACGAAACGGCCGAATCGGCGGAACATGGCCTCGGTCTTCTGCGTGCGGGCATCGCCGATGATCACCGCCTTGCCGCCTCCCAGGTCCAGACCGGCCAGTGCACTTTTATAGGTCATGCCGCGGCTAAGGCGCAGCACATCATTCAGGGCATCCACCTCGGAGGCGTAGGGCCACATCCGGGTGCCGCCCAAGGCTGGACCCAGTGTGGTATCATGGATCGCGACGATGGCCTTCAGCCCGGTGGCCCGATCATGGCAGAAGAGGACCTCTTCGTGATCGTGGTTCTCCATTCGCCCCAGCACCAGGTCGGTAGCTGCACTTTTCGTGGTGGTGTTGACCATGTCTTCGCTCATTTCAAAGTTCGACTCCTTCCACATGCGCGGGTCCACGCCCGCTCCTTGGCTCCCGGTCTACATTTGAGGCGCCTTTCATTAGCCGTCCTCCCGCAGAGCGGCGCAAAAGTAGCACCTTCCGGCCCCACGATGCGTCCGCTCCTGAAGCTGAACCCCTATCTGGCGAAATACCGATGGCGTCTACTGCTTGGTACGCTCTTCATCATCCTCAGCAACCTGTTCGCGGTCTACTCCCCCCAAGTGGTAAGGGAAGCGATCGATCTGATCGGCAGTGGGTTGCAGGCCGTGGATCAGCCTGGGGCCAGGGGTCCGGTCGTCCCAGCCACCCTGGACCTGTGGTTGGGTTGGACCGGCATGGACCTACAAACGCACATCGATGCGATCAGGGAGCGCGATGGAACGAGCAGGATGATCATCTGGTGCGCTGGACTGCTGGCCATCCTTTACCTGGTCTTCGCCCTGCTCAAGGGCTTTTTCATGTTCCTGATGCGGCAGACCATCATCGTGGTGAGCCGACTGATCGAGTTCGACCTGAAGAACGAGGTGTATGCCCACTACCAACAGTTGGACCGGGCCTTTTATAAGCACAATAGTACGGGAGACCTGATGAACCGGATCAGTGAGGACGTCGGGAAAGTGCGGATGTACCTGGGGCCCGCGATCATGTACACGATCAACTTGGCGGTCCTGTTCGTGTTGTGCATCGTTTTCATGTTGCGGGTGAACGTGGAATTGGCCCTTTGGACCCTGGCGCCGTTGCCGATCATGAGCGTGATCATCTACCGCGTGAGCGAGGTGATCAACCAGCGGAGCATGCAGGTGCAGCAAGAGCAGAGCCGTTTGAGTTCCTTGGCCCAGGAAAGCTTCAGCGGGATGCGCGTGCTGCGTGCGTATGCGAAGGAAGCGGCTGCCGTGGAGCGCTTCGCCGATGCCGCCCGTGCCTACCGCTCCCGCACCATGGCCCAGGCCAAGGTCGACGCCCTGTTCATGCCTTCCATCATGCTCCTGATCGGCCTGAGCACCGTGATCACCATTTTCATTGGCACCCGGAAAATGCTGAACGGCGATCCCTCGGTGACCGTGGGGAACATCGCCGAGTTCGTGATCTACGTGAACATGCTCACCTGGCCATTCGCCTCGGTAGGCTGGGTCACCTCCCTGGTCCAGCAAGCCTCTGCCAGCATGGTGCGGATCAACGAGTTCCTGGATACCCGGCCGGCCATCCAGAGCGAGGCGGACGACCTGGACGCCGTGCGGGGGAGCATCAGCTTCAAGAACGTGGGCTTCACCTACCCCAATACCGGGGTCAAGGCGCTGGACCAGGTCTCGTTCCAGGTGCAGGCAGGCGATCGATTGGCGGTGGTGGGGCACACGGGGTCGGGTAAAAGCACACTGGCCGACCTGATCGGACGGGTGTATGATGCTTCGGAAGGTGTCGTTCTCCTTGATCAAGTGCCCATTCAGCGGATCGATCTACCCAAGCTCAGGGGCCGGTTGGGCGTGGTCCCGCAAGAGGTCCTCCTTTTCAGCGATACCATCCGGAACAACATCGCCTTCGGTCTGGATCAGGAGGATCAGCAGGCGCTGGACCGGCGGATCCAGGAGGCTGCCCGTATCGCCCAGGTGCATGACGAGATCATGGGCTTCCCCAAGGGTTATGAGACCATGGTGGGTGAACGTGGTGTTACGCTGAGCGGTGGCCAGAAACAGCGTGTGAGCATCGCGCGGGCCATCATCGCCGAACCCTCGATCCTGGTGTTCGATGATGCCTTGAGCGCCGTGGACACCGCGACCGAAGAGGCGATCCTGCGCGAACTCCGTACGGTGATGGCAGGCCGCACCACCATCCTGATCAGTCATCGGATCAGTGCGGTGCGCGATGCGGACCATATTCTGGTGCTGGACCACGGCCGTGTGGTGGAAGAAGGCAAACACGAGGCACTCCTGGCCCGGAAGGGTATCTATGCCCGGATGCACGAGGAGCAGCTCCTGGCGGAGGCACACACCTGATGTCAACTTTTCGTTCAGCCGAGGCCCCTGATCGGGTGGGGCGGTATTGGATTATCCAATATCCCCGTTATATTTGGTTGGGTCTAAGGGCAGTACAAGTTTGTGGAGCACCATGCAGGACGATCGAGAGGACGTTTTTTCCAAAGCGGTTCGAGCAGGTAAGCGCACGTATTTCTTCGATGTGAAAAGCACGAGAGGGCGTGATCTTTACCTCACCATCACCGAAAGCAAGAAACATACCCACGAGGATGGTTCTGCACACTACGACAAGCACAAGATCTTCCTGTACAAGGAGGATTTCGATAAATTCATGGATGGCCTGCGCGAGGCTTTCGACGAGATCGATCGCCTGAGGAATTCCGGGGAGTTCGTGCGTGAGGAACAGCCGCCTCCGACGGAGAAGGATACCGGCTCCGGGTATTCGGACCTCAATTTCGAGGACCTGGGTCGGAAGGACGTCTGATCCGTTCGGCAGGTGTTGCGGCCACAGCAGAGCGCATCCTATTTTTGCCGCCCTCCGTTGAACATCCTCCCCCTGATCGAACCGGTCCCGTGCTGTTCCTGAACCGCCCACATGAGGACTGAACCGGTCCGTAGCGTAGCGTCCCTTCACTTATGAGCGTGGACCCCCGGAAACAGCGCGTTACGGCCGCCGGGCTTCTGGTGGCCCTGGGTATCATCTACGGTGATATCGGCACCTCGCCCTTGTACGTGATGAAGGCGATCCTGGGTGAGCGGCCCATTTCGGAGATCCTCGTTCTTGGCGGCATCAGTTGTGTGGTATGGACGCTCACCATCCAGACCACGATCAAGTACATCTTCCTGACGCTCCGGGCCGATAACCGCGGTGAGGGCGGGATCTTCTCGTTGTATGCGCTGGTGCGGCGCTATGCGTGGTGGGCCTTCATCCCGGCCACGATCGGTGCCTCCACCATGATGGCCGATGGGATCATCACCCCTCCCATCTCGGTAAGCAGTGCCTTGGAAGGGCTGGCGAACGTGCGCGGCCTGGAGCACCTGTTCGAGCCGGGCAGCAATGTCACGGTGACCGTGGTGATCGTGCTCCTTTCGTTGATCTTCATCTTCCAGCGGTTCGGCACCAAGGTGGTCGGCACGGCCTTCGGGCCGGTCATGGGGGTATGGTTCACCATGTTGTTGGTACTGGGTTTGATCAATGTGCTCGAACACCCGGAGGTGCTGCGCGCCTTGAGCCCGCATTATGCGATCGTGCTGCTCACGGAATATCCGGAGGGCTTCTGGTTGCTCGGTGGGGTCTTCCTCTGTACGACCGGTGCCGAGGCCCTGTACAGCGACCTTGGTCACGTGGGCCGTAGGAACATCCAGAGCAGCTGGGGCTTCGTGAAGGTGGCCCTGATCATGAACTACATGGGGCAGGGAGCCTGGGCATTGAACAGTGCCGGTGATGCGTTGAACGGCCGCAACCCGTTCTATTCCCTGATGCCCGACTGGTTCCTGCTCACCGGGGTGATCATCGCCACGCTGGCCACCATCATCGCGAGCCAGGCGGTGATCTCCGGCAGCTTCACCCTTGTGAGCGAAGCCATCAGCCTGAATTTCTGGCCCAGGGTGAAGATCAAGTTCCCCAGTGACGTGCGCGGCCAGATCTACATCCCCAGCATCAATCTGATGCTTTGGCTGGGGTGTGTGATGCTCATGCTCACCTTCCGGCAGAGCAGCGAGTTGGAGCATGTCTACGGCTTCTTCATCACGCTCACCATGGGCATGACCACGATCCTCATGGGCATCTGGCTACGGTACGTGCGCCACTGGCCCTGGCTTGCCGTGGTGGCGATCCTGGCCGTCTTCGCCACCATGGAGATCTCCTTCCTCATCGCCAATAGCATGAAGGTGATCAACCGGCTGAGCTTCGTACTCGTGGTCCTGGGCCTGTTCAACCTGATGTTGATGTGGTACAAGGCCCGGAAGATCACCAACCGGTACCTCGATTTCCGCAACCTGCTGGATCACGCGCCGGTGCTCACCGAGTTGAGCAAGGATAAGGACGTGCCGAAGTTCGCCACCCACCTCGTGTACCTTACGAAGGCCAACAGCCCGATGGAGGTGGAACGCAAGATCCTGGATTCCATCCTGCGCCGAAGGCCGAAACGTGCGGACGTCTATTGGTTCATCCACGTGAATTGGACGGACGAGCCGTACACCATGGAGTACAAGGTGAACGAGTTGGTGCATGACAAGGTGATCCGTGTCGATTTCAACCTCGGTTTCCGCGTGCAGCCACGGATCAACATGCTCTTCAAGCAGGTGCTTCAGGAACTGGTGGAGTGCCATCAATTCGACTTCAGCAGCAAGTACGAATCCTTGCGGAAAAGGGACTTTGCAGCGGATATCCGGTACGTGCTCATGGAGCGCTTCCTCTCCGTGGAGAACGAGTTGAGCGTGGCGGATGATATTCTCCTGGATACGTACTTCTTCATCAAACGCCTTGCGTTGAGCGACCAGACCGCCTTCGGCCTGGACCACACCGATACCGTGGTGGAGCATGTGCCGATGGTGCTGACCGAACCGCACCAGGTCCCCTTGCGACGTATCGGCACACCGCCCGCTACCCGGGTGTGAGCCCGTCATTAGGCGCGTTAGCGGACATGGTTCCGCTCCAGGGATCATGCGATCAGCCGAGCAGGTGAAGGACCGGAGCAGCCAGCACGCTCCGATCATGGCACCATCGTGCTCCAGAACCTTGCCGGGCTTCTTTCCGTAGGAACAGGTGGGCGCATTCCGCCCGCTCTGTTCCAGCATGGCCCGCCACCTCTTCGCTGTCCTGTTCTTCCTCTGCTTCGGGACCTCGACATGGGCCACGCACATGAGCGGTGGCGAGATCTACTGGGAATGCATCGGACCGGACCAATACCGGGTCCGATTGATCGTGTATCGCGATTGTGCCGGTATCGAGGTGGATCCCACCTACAACCTGGTGCTCACCAGCCCTTGTGGTGATCGCAATCTTACCGTGACGCACAACGGAGCCACCGAACTCTCGCAGCTCTGTGACCTTGAACTGCCGAACAGTACATGCAACGGTGGATCGTTGCCCGGCATCGAACAATACACCTACACCGGTACGATCACCCTGCCGCCTTGTGATAGCTGGAGGATCAGCTGGACGAACATCTATCGCAACAATGCCATCGTGAACCTGACCAATCCGGGTACACGGCACATGTACATCGAATCCGCCCTGAACAACGCCGGTGCCGCATGCAACGATTCCCCCGTATTCACCAATACGGCCATTCCTTACGTGTGCCTTGGATACCCCATCTCGTACAGCTACGGGGCGGTGGATACGGAGGGTGATTCACTCTCCTACTCGTTGATCGGTGCCCGGATGATCGATGGCACCCCTATCCCTTACGTAGCCCCTTATACCCCATTGCAACCGATCCCGGGGATCTCCCTGGATCCGGTATCCGGCCTGATGAATTTCACGCTGAACACCGCCGGTAACTGGGTGGTGGCCGTGCTCGTGACCGAATACGATGCGAACGGGAATGTGATCGGCACGATCATGCGCGACATGCAATTCGTGGCCTATCCCTGTGCCAACATCCCACCGGATGCGGCCACCGGTACCGTGACCAACCTTACCGGCCAGGCGCTCGCCACGGGCCCTCGCTCGGTACAAGTGTGCGAATCGGGGGACTTCTGCTACGATATGGTGATCTCCGATCCCAATGCGAACAATGTGCTCAGCGCATTCACCAATGCCACACAGAACCTGCCTGGTGCCACCTTCACGGTGACCGGTGCCAATCCCATCACCGCGACCTTGTGTTGGACGGCCCAACCGGGTTCCGCCGGGTTCTTCCCCGTCATCGTGAACGTGAGCGATGGCGCCTGTCCCATACCGGCTTTCCAGACCTATGTCTATTCCATCGAGGTGCTGCCCGGCCTTGCGGCGACCATCGCGGTGACCGATGAGAACTGTGCCGGTGACGGTTCGGGCACCGCCACAGCGGAGGTTACGGCGGGCACGGGCCCGTTCACCTACACATGGTCCACAGGCAGCGGTGAGAGCATGATCACAGCGGGTGCGGGGACCTACTCGGTCTCCATCGTGGATGCTAATGGATGCCAGTCCGGCGATCTGCCCGCCACGATCGGTGATGGGCCACAACCGGCCACGGCGGATGCCGGCACGGACCTGGTCGCCTGCAACGGGGACACGCCCATTACCTTACAGGGTAACGTAACGAACGCCACCGGTGGTACCTGGGGCAACGGTGCCGGGAACGTCGGGGGCAACTGGCCAGCCAATACCTACGTTCCCACCCCAGCGGAGATCGCCAGTGGTGGGGTCGATCTGGTGTTGAGTTCGACGGGCAATACGGGTTGCCCGGTGGCTACGGACACGGTTCATCTCACCCTTTCCAACAATTTCATCGGCTTCGCCAGTACGACCAACGATGCCACATGTGCTGGGGAAGCGACCGGCTCGGCTTCCATCGTCCCCGGCAGCAATGAATTCACCTACCAGTGGAACGATGCGGCCACACAGACCGGTGCCACAGCGACCGGGCTCGCAGCAGGCCCCTATGAAGTGTACATCCAGGACCAGGATGGTTGCGACACCACCATGCTCGTGAACATTGGCGAGCCTGCTGTCTTGAGCATGGTCTCCATGGTCCCGACGATGGAATCGTGCCTGGGTGATGCCGATGGTACGATCACGGCGACCGCCAGCGGTGGCACTACACCTTACAACTATACATGGAGCAATGGGGACACAGGGCCTGTACTGACCGCGACGTCGGGCATGTATACCGTTACAGTGACCGATGCGAACGGCTGTGGACCGGCGACCGCTTCGAGCCAGATCACGCCCACTGGCCTCCCCAATGCCGCTGTGGCCGGCCCGGACCTGGTATCGTGCCCGAACAGTGGGCCTGTATACCTGAATGAGACCGTGGTGAACGCACCGAGCGGGGCCTGGAGTGGCGGCGATGGTGTCTTGAACGGCGTATTCCCGAACATCGATTACACGCTTGGTCCTGGTGATATCGCAGCCGGTTCGGTGACATTGACCCTGGTCACGATCGGCAACGACGTTTGTCCACAGGCCAGCGATCAGATGGTGATCTCCATCCCGCAGCACTTCATCGGTCTTCAGGCCGTGCATACCGATGCGCTGTGCAATGGCACTGCCACAGGATCCGCCACCGTGGTGACCTCGTCCACCGACTTCACCTATGGTTGGGTGCCCGGTGGCCAGACGGGTCAGAGCGTGACGAACCTGCTGGCAGGTGCCTACACCGTCACGGTGGTCGATACCAATGGCTGCGACACCACCCTTCAGGTGAACATCGCGGAGCCGGATGCCATTGCAGTGGCATCGATGAACAGCACGAATGAGACCTGCGGAGGCCTTGGGAATGGCCTGCTCCAGGCGGTAGTGTCCGGTGGTACAGCACCGTACACCTACGCATGGAGCAACGGGTCCACCGCCGCCAGCATCACAGCGGGAGCCGGTGACTATTCCGTTTCGGTGAGCGATGCCAACGGCTGTGCCCCTGCGGTAGGGTCCGGCACGATCGTCGCTACCGGACTGCCGAACCAGGCCGATGCCGGTACTGACCTCGTGGCCTGCCAGGGTCAATACCCGATCGCCCTTCAAGGCGTCGTGGTGAACGCGACCAGTGGGCAATGGAGCGGTGGGAACGGGTCGATCCTCGGATCAGGGCTACAGGTGGTCTATCAGCCCCATCCGGCGGAAGTCCTTGCGGGTGGGGTCGATCTGGCCTTGGTCACCATTGGGAATAGCACTTGCCCCCCGGACACCGACCTGGTACACATCAACCTCTCGAACAGTTTCCTCTCGGCGGCACTCGATCCGAGTAACGCCTTGTGCGCTGGGGATCAGAACGGATCGATCACCTTTTCCCCGGCCATACCCGGCCTGGTCTACCAATGGGATGATGCCGCCGCCCAACAATCGGCCACCGCCACCGGCCTTGTGGCAGGCACCTACGGTGTGACCGTGACCGATGTGTGGGGCTGTGACACCACTTTCACCGCTGCGGTCACCGAGCCTTCAGCCTTGGTCGTGGCGCAGGTGGGGACGACTGATGTGAGCTGCTACGGCGGTAACAACGGTGCAATGAACGTGCAGCTGTCCGGTGGTACCCCATCGTATTCCATCCTATGGAATAATGGAACCACGGGTTCCATCGCATCAGGCCTTGTGGCGGGTGACTACACGGCGGTGGTCACCGATGCGAATGGATGCACGGCGCAAGCTACGGGAACCATTTCCCAACCTGACCCCATCGTCGTTACGGTGGACACACCCGATACCGTCTGTGTGAACACAACGAATGTATTCTCCGCCACGGCCACTGGTGGTGCGGGCGGCTACCTCTTCAACTGGGGAGGGATGGGATACGACACGGCCGTTCAACTGGCCTTCCAGAATTCGCAGACGATCCTGCTCGCCGTGGTGGATCAGAACGGTTGTGCGGGCCCGGTCACACCGGTTCCAGTGTCCGTGCTTGACCTGAACGCGGCGGAGATCACCACCTACGGGGATACAACGACCTGTATCGGTGGGGTGGCCCAGGTGGGGGTGAATGTGAATGGATATCCGGGCAACTACAACATCGCCTGGTCGCCCACGGGCTACACGGGCACCGGCCCTTACCCCATGCCGATCAATGTGGACCAGGACCTGACCGTTACCGTGACCGACGCTTGTGGGGCAACCGTGCAACGGACGATCAGCCTCCGACTGGATATCGCACCGACATTCCAACTACCGGCCGTGATCGCCCAAGGATGTGCCCCGCTGGCCGTGCAGTTCCCCGCGTTGGACCTCGGAAATGTCCTGTATACCTGGAGCCTCGGCAATGGCCAGATCAGCCACGTGAGCGCGCCACAGGTCATTTACCCACAAGGGACCTACCAGGCGAACCTCACGGTGACCACCCCGCTCGGATGCACCAGCACCAGCGCCAACCAAGGGCTGATCCATTCCTATGGTCATCCCACTGCAGCATTCAGCGCCTCGCCCCTCATCACGAGCATCGATGCACCGCTTGTCGAATTCACCGACCAGAGCACTGGGACCATCGTGGGTTATGACTGGGTCTTCGGCGATGGCGGTACAAGCCAGGTGAATAGTCCGGCCTACGCGTTCAGTGAGATCGGCACGTTCACAGTGGAACTGACGGTGGTCGATCTCCATGGCTGCGAGAACAGCGCCACGCAGGAGGTGACCATCACCCCGGTGTACGACATCGTGCTTCCAACGGCATTCACACCGGACCCGAACGGACCCGGCGGACAGGGAGGCGCCGGTGGCGGCTCCAACTGGGTCACTGGCGACCTCAGTAATGATGTGTTCTACCCCTTCGTGCGCTTCGTGAAGGACTTCCGGATGCGCATCTTCAACCGATGGGGTGAACTGGTGTTCGAGAGCACCGACCTGAACATCGGCTGGGATGGCTACTACCGTGGTCAGATCAGCCCGCAGGACGTGTATGTGGTACAAACATGGTTCCGCTTCGTGGATGGTAAGACCGTGGAGAAGCTGACCGACCTGACCTTGTTCCGATGACGGCACGGCGACGCACGCACCTGGTCCTGCTTTTCGCGCTGCCTTGCGTGCTCCACGCGCAGGACCCGCAATTCTCGCAGTTCTATGCCGCATCGCAGTACCTGAACCCTGCCCTCACGGGGAATACGTTCCAGGACCGTGTGGCATTGAACTATCGACTCCAGTGGCCTGGTGTGCAACCCGGATTCGAGACCTATTCCTTCGCGTACGATCACAATTTCGCCGGTGCACACAGCGGCCTGGGCGGTTTCGTACTTCGCGATAAGGCAGGGACCTACGGCCTTTCCTTCACCACGATCGCCATGGGCTACAGCTACGAGGCCCGGTTGAACCGCCGACAGGCCATCCGGTTCGGGATCAGGCCGGGCTATACCATGCGCAGTGTGGCACCCGACGGTTACATCTTCGCCGATCAGGTGATCCGTGACATGGCGCCCACCTCGCTGGAGGCCTCCATGGTCCCCAATACGAGCTACCTCGACATCGCGGCGGGTGGGCTGTACTACTGCGAACGGTTCTGGGCCGGGGCCTCCTTCAACCACATCAACCGACCGAACACCAGCTTGATGGTGGATGGCGACGCGGTGGTACCCATGCGCACCACCGTACATGCGGGCTACAAGTTGCCGATGGATGGCCACAAACTGATCCGGAGCCGGACCAAGCTCACGCTGGCCGCGCACTATAAGGCCCAAGGTGAATGGGACCAACTCGATCTGGGCGGATACATCGAGCATGATCGGATCAGCGGTGGACTATGGTATCGCGGTCTGCCCATCGTGAAGGCCTACGAAAAGGGATATGGGAACAGCGAGGCGATGATCCTCATGGCAGGTTACGAGACCGAGAAGCAATTGCGGATCACCTATAGCTATGACATCACGATCAGCAAGCTCACCATGCGAAGCGCCGGAGCTCATGAATTGAGCCTGATCTACGAATGGCCCCGACGGGCCAAGGCCCGTCGCCATCGCGTGGTGCCCTGCCCGAAATTCTGATACACCAGGCCGAGGCGGGCTCACATGCGTTCGGGCACGTCGATGCCCAGGCACCA
Source organism: Flavobacteriales bacterium (assembly GCA_020848295.1). Lineage (GTDB taxonomy): Bacteria > Bacteroidota > Bacteroidia > Flavobacteriales_F > PHOS-HE28 > PHOS-HE28. The sequence goes on along the minus strand of JADLAI010000148.1, from coordinate 17,525 downwards.
CATGGCCTTCTTCGTGGTCGCTGCCACCACAGTGCTCAATGCAAGGCGCCTCGACCGTTTCTCGGCATCCTCCTCCTTGAGCACCGGGACGCTCTGGTAGAATCCGTTGTACGCCTTCACCAGCTCGTAGGTATGGTTGGCGACCGTGGAGGGATCGAGCCGGGTGGCCGCTTCATTCAGCACTGCCGGAAATTGGTGGAGATGTTTGATCACGGCCCGTTCTTCAGGGAGCAAGGCATGAATGCCCATCGTGGTCCCCAACGCATCGGCATCCATCCCGGCTTTCCGCAGCAAGCTTTGGATCCGAGCGTAGGTATATTGTATGAACGGTCCGGTGTGACCCTGCAGATCGATGCTCGCTGCCGGATCGTAGAGCATCCGCTTCTTGGGATCCACCTTCAACAGATAGTACTTCAGCGCGGCAAGGCCGATCATCTCGAACAATGCCGTTCTCTCGTCGTCCGTGAAGGCATCGAGCTTGCCCAGTTCGCTCGTTACGGCGCGGGCCGTATCCACCACTTCCTGCACCAGGTCGTCGGCATCGACCACCGTGCCTTCCCGGCTCTTCATCTTGCCCGTCGGCAGGTCCACCATGCCATAGCTCAGGTGAAAGAGCTCGTCGGCCCAAGCGAAACCGAGTTTCTTGAGAATGATGAACAGCACCTTGAAGTGATAGTCCTGCTCATTCCCCACGGTATAGATCAACTTACGCAGGCCCGGGAATTCCTCAAATCGTTGGATCGCCGTACCGATGTCCTGGGTCATGTACACACTGGTGCCATCGCGCCGCAACAAGACCTTCTCGTCGAGCCCCTCCTTGGTGTTGTCCACCCATACCGCGCCATCCTTCTCATAGAAGACGCCCTTCTTCAATCCTGCCAGGACATCGGCCTTGCCCAGCACGTAGGTCCCGCTTTCGTGGTAGTCCTTATCGAAGCTGACGCCGATACGCGCATAGGTGGCGTTGAACCCATCGTACACCCAGCCATTCATGCGTTCCCAAAGCGCCCGTACATCAGGGTCATTGGTCTCCCACTTCCTCAGCATTTCCTGGGCCTCCAATAGGATCGGTGCCTGCTTTTCCGCTTCCTCCTTCGCACGGCCTGAAGCCACAAGCGACTCCACCTCCTTCTTGTAGGCCTTGTCGAATTCCACGTAGTACTTACCGACGAGCTTGTCGCCCTTCAGGCCGCTGGTGGTCGGGGTTTCCCCGTTGCCAAAGCGCAGCCAGGCCAGCATGCTTTTACAGATGTGTATACCGCGATCGTTGATCACCTGCACCTTGATCACCTTGTGGCCCGCCGCTTCGAGGATGCGACTCACGCTCCACCCCAGGAAGATGTTGCGCAGGTGACCGAGGTGCAGCGGTTTGTTCGTGTTCGGGCTGGCGTACTCCACCATCATCTCCATACCGGTGGATGGGAAGGCAAGCAGGTCCTTCGTGCCAACCTCCGCGAGGAAACCGAGCCAGTACGCATCGCTGATCACCAGGTTGAGGAAGCCCTTCACCACATTGTGTCGTTCGATGATGTCCAACTTGGCAACGAGGTGATCGCCGAGCAATTGGGCCGTTCGTTCGGGTCCTTGGCCGCTCGCCTTCAAGAAGGGGAATACATTGATGGTCACATCGCCTTCGAACTCCGGGCGGGTCTGTTGGAATACGACTTTACTGCCATCCAGGTCGTGACCGAAGTGGAGCTTGAAGGCCGCTTGTAGTGCGGGAACGAGGTGGGCGTGCAGTCTATCTTGGAACATGGCGAGGAACGTGGCCGCACCCGTTGGGGCACGAACCGGGCTGCAAAGGAACGAGATGCCGGGTTGTGGCGGCCCGGATGTCACCTATATGCGCACCGCCGCCTCCTGTTCGGTGATCGTAGCCTTGCGCACGTACGGGCGGATGATGAGCCGGATCGTATTCTTCCAGCTCATGTATTTCCAGGCCCAACCGGCCAGTACCTGGATGCGGTTGCGGTAGCCCACCAGGGACATGAGGTGTACGAACATCCACGCCAGCCAGGCCACGAGCCCGCTCACTTGGATACGGCCCAGATCCACCACGGCCTTGTAACGACCGATGGTGGCCATGCTACCCTTGTCCTTGTAAGCGAACGGCTGCATGGGTGCGCCAGCTGCGCGGCGCCGCAGGTTGCGTACCAACCATTGTGCTTGTTGGATCGCGGCGGGTGCCACTTGCGGGTGGCCCCTCTCCCACCCCTCTTCGTGCATCAAGGCCACATCGCCGAGCGCGTAGATATCCTTGTAGGCCACCAATGCATTGTTCCGATCCACCTCATACCGGTTCGCCTTCGGTACTTCGGCGGCTTCCAATCCCGGAAGCAGCACTCCCTTCACACCAGCGGCCCAAAGCAACGTATGTGAGGCCATACGCTCCCCGGAATCAAAGGTGACCATCTTGCCATCGTATGCGGTGACCCGAGCGTTGAGCTTCACCAGTACGCCCATACCTTCCAGGTACTCCTTGGCCTTGGCACTGCTTGGCCCGCTGAAATTGCCCAAGAGCCTGTCGTTACTGTCGATAAGCCAGATCTGCATACGATCGCTCTCCAGTTCGCGGTATTCCCGTTTGAGAATGGTGCGTCGGATCTCGGCCAGGGCCCCGGCCATCTCCACCCCGGTAGGGCCACCACCCACCACCACGAAGTTGAGGTAGCGCCGCTGGCCCTCCTCGTTCTGGGCATACAATGCCGCTTCGAAATCCTGTAAGAAATCGCTGCGGATGTCCAACGCCTGGGAGATGGCCTTCAATTGCATGGCTTCCTGCTCAATAGCCACATTCCCGAAGAAATTCGTGGCACTTCCCGTGGCGATGATGAGGATGTCGAACGGGACCTCGCCGCGATCGGTGTGTACGATCCGTGCCACCGGATCCACCCCCTGTACCGTACACATCCGGAATGCCACATTATCCATCGGAGCAACCGTGGTGCGGAAGGGATGGGCGATGCTATCGGCGCTGAGGCTGGCCGTTGCCACCTGATAGAGCAGCGGCTGGAAGCAGTGGTGGTTCTGTTTGTCGAGCAACAGGACCTTGAATGGCCTTCCATTCAAACCCTTCACCACCTCAAGTCCGGCGAAGCCCCCGCCGATCACCACCACCTTCGGATACGGAAGCCCCTCGTACCGTCTGCGCACCTGGCTCATGTGTATTTCGCTACGTTGTCGCGAAGATCCGCAACTTTCGACCGGTTTCCGCCTCCCCTCCGTCACATGATCGTCACTGATACCATAGCCGCACTGAGCACAGCACCCGGTATGGCCGCCATCGCTGTACTCCGGTTGAGCGGCCCGAAGGCGTATCCGGTGATCGAGCGGCTGTCGCCCACCTTGCCGCTGGAACCACTTGCCAGACACGCTTATTTCGTGCCGGTGATCGATGCGGAGGGCCGGATCGACGAGGCGGTGGTCACTTTCTTCCCAGGTCCGAACAGCTACACCGGGGAGGATGTGGTGGAGGTGAGCATCCACGGTTCCACGTACATCCAGCAACGTGTGCTCCAGGCCATGCTGGATGGTGGTGCACGGGTGGCCCTTCCCGGTGAATTCACCCAACGCGCTTTCCTCAATCGCAAGCTGGACCTGAGCCAGGCTGAGGCGGTGGCCGATCTGATCGCCAGCCAGAGCGCGGCCCAGCATCGGTTGGCCATCCAACAATTGCGGGGCGGGTTCGGTGCCCACATCGAAGACCTCCGGCAGCAACTGATCGATTTCGCGGCGCTGATCGAGCTCGAACTCGACTTCGGCGAGGAAGACGTCCAGTTCGCGCAGCGCGTGGAACTGTTGGCCTTACTGGATCGCCTGGTGGACCTCAGCACGGAGTTGATCGACAGCTTCCGCTATGGGAATGCCATCAAACAGGGGATCCCGGTCGCCATCGTCGGCGCACCGAACAGTGGTAAAAGCACGCTGCTGAACGCACTGCTTCGGGAGGATCGCGCCTTGGTGAGCGACATCCCTGGCACCACACGGGATACCGTGGAGGAGACGATGGCCATTGGCGGTTTCCTGTTCCGGTTCATTGATACGGCCGGGTTGCGCAAAGCCACCGACGTGGTGGAACAGATGGGCATTGAACGCAGCTACAAGAAGGCATCGGAGGCAAGCCTGGTGCTTTTGCTGGGCGATGCATCCAAGATCTCGGAAGGTGCCTTGAGGACCGAGGCCGCGTTGCTCCAGGAACGGATCGGTACCGGCCCCCATGTGCTTCCGGTCCTTAATAAGTGCGATCTGGAAGGTGTCCGCATCAGCCAGGATACCATCGCCATATCGGCTCGAAATGGTATTGGACTCGAAGCGCTGAAGGAAGCCTTTGTGGCCCATGTACGTGCCATGCAAAGCGGTCCGGGGGATATCGTGGTGACGAATGCCCGGCATGTGGATGCCCTCACCAAGGCACGGGACGCCCTGCACGAGGCCAAGCGGGCCATTGACCAAGGTGTAAGCGGTGAACTACTGGCGATCGACCTGCGCAGGGCCCAACACCATTTGGGCGAGATCACCGGCAAGATCGCGCCCGATGACCTCTTGGGCAGCATCTTCGGGCGGTTCTGCATCGGGAAATGAGTTTTGGCACCCTGTTCATGCCACGGGAAGGCCGATGCGCTCAACCGGGTCTTCCTACCTTTGGTCACACGATACTGTGCCGACCGGCCGGTTCCGGATCATGCGAACACCCCTACTGACAATAGCACTTGTCCTGATGTTCGGACAGGCCGTCGCACAGCTGCGACCGCACACCGCGGAACCGTGGACCATGGGCTTGCGTGTGGGAGCGGGAATGGGCTTCCGGACCCTGCTTGATACCCAGGGTTCACCTGTGAATGCGCTGATCATCGGGGTCCGGGACGAACGGGAGGTCCCCAAGGCAGCATTCGCCGCTGTGGTGAACATGGGAAAACAACTGGGGAAACGGATCGGCCTTGAGCTTGGCATCGGCTACCATCAGCTCGGCTGGACTCATCGCACGGACCTGGATGATCTCAGTTTCGGCGATGCCATCGACCCACGGCGCGGGTTCATCTATGTGACCGGTGATGTGGTGCCGACCAAGGTCATCTACAAGGATGCCTTCCACCATATCGAGGTCCCGATCGGACTTACCGTGCGAGTGGGCAAGGGCCGGTTGCGCTCGGTATCCGCAGTGGGGATGGCGCCCTCGATCATGGTCGCGGCTCGTGGTAGGACGGTCTACGAGTATGCCGATGGCACCAAGGAGGAGACCACCTACAAGAAGGCTGAGGACTTCAATGCCTTCAATGGGTTCGCCTACCTGAGCACAGGGCTTGCCTTGCGCATGGGAGACCGCTTCGAGTGGCGGTTGCAACCCACGGTCCGTTATGGGTTATTGGACATCATCGATGCCCCGATCACCGCAAAGTTGTTCAGTGGCACGTTGGACCTTGGGTTCCGGTACGCGCTTTGAGCTACGACCATTACTCCCAACGGCTGAACCGCACATAGGTCCTGCGGCCGAGTGATGCAGGTGAGCCGGTGGTGCGGCCATGGTGGGTGGAAGGGGGTGTTTTGAAGCACAAGGCCCCGACCCGCGATGATCACCGGCGCACCGCCCCAGCCTGACGCTACGGTGGTTGCCGTATGGAATTACGGCGAAACACGGAGGACCATCCCCCGTAGAATGGTCCGTGCAAAGATCAGGGCCTATCCAACCGACCCGTGCGGGGCAAGAAGGAGTTCCTGCATTGATCCTCACGGCCATCCTCAGCCTGCTGGCTTTGGCCGCCTTCGCACAGGATGATGGCCAGCAGTACCGCGTGATCGATCAAGCGACCCTGGGGATCGGTGATCAGCATGTGCATTCCTGGGTGGACCGGGCACCGGACGGGCGCACACTGGCGGTCTCCGCCACAGCGGCTTCCCCCCTCTTGATCATGGATGCGAACGACCTGAGCATCGTTCGCCGGATCGACGTGGGCGATTGGAAGGTCGGTACGCGTGTTACACACAGTACCCATGGGAAGTACCTGCTGCTGGAGGCGATCGAATACCTGGAATACTCTCCTCGTGGGAAGCAGGAAAGGCGCTTCGCCGTGTTGGATCCCGTAACGGGTGCCTTGCTGGTACCCGATGTGCAGGCTTATGCGGCGCAGATCACCGCCGATGAGCGCAAACTGGTGTTCGTGGGCAAGGATGGTGTACGTGTGAAGGATATCGCCACAGGTAGCGAGCGGAACATCAGCGGCCTAACCCGGATGGCCACGGCATTGGCCCTCTCTCCGGATGGCCAGCGGATCGCCCTGGCCTACGACCCGACCATTGAGGACCTGGAGCGTATTCCTTCCATTCGGAATGACAAGAAGGTGATCAAGGCGGCCCTCAAGATCGGTCAAGTGGTGCATGTGCATGAACTTGCCACAGGTGCATTCCTGTTCACGGTGAGTGAGTTGTTCGATCGTGTGTTCCGCCTGCGCTATTCCCCGGATGGCGATGAATTGTGGATACACGCCAAACCCGCATCCCATAAAAGCGCGAACCCGGACGCAACGCTGAGTTATGTGGATGTGGCCGATCCAAGCACAGGGGCCATGCAGCGGGCCTCCTTCCCTTCGCACGCCTTGTATGAGCCCACCTTCTGTGCCAATTCGGCGAACACACGGTTCGCCATCGGCAGCCAGAAAGGCTGGCGCCTGGAGGTCCACCTGTACGACCGTACCACGGGATCCATGGCCGGTCGCTTCATCCTGGATGAGCGGCTGTTCTCCAAACTCAAGGAAAAAGGTGAGAAATGGAGCGACCAGCGTGTCGGATTCGCATTGCTCCCCGACGAGGAACGCATGTTGATGACCATGGGAAGCCGGCTCATTGAATGGACCTACGCACCATGAAACACCTGTACGCCATCCTGCTGCTGTGCGGTATCGCACTGTCCGCCACCGCCCAGAAGAAAGAACTGCTGGAGGACAAGGAGATCATCCTCTCCCGGGCAGCACAAGCCTTCGATGCGGCACTACAGCCGGGTAACGATCTGCATGATGCCATCGTGAAGGAGAACCTGATCGGCAAGTACGTGCTTCAGGTCAGTTTCAGGGAGAAGGGTGACATCAGTAGTGTGTTCGTGGTGAGCGCCGAAGGCCACGACCAACGCTCCCAGAACCGTTTCAAGGACCTTGTTCACCTCCTCGATCTGCCTTTCAAAATGCCCAAGGGCCGGCAGTACCGCACCGAACACACTTTCGATCTGAACAACATCACGCACTGAACACCTCCACACCGACCCGACCAAATGAAACTCAAGCTCACCTCTCTCCTCCTCCTCGCTTCCTTGAGCGCGCAAGCACAAGAGGACATGCCTGTGCTTTGGGAAACAAAGCTGGAACACCGCCTTGACCATACCGGGACCGGGACCGAGACACGCGGTTACAGCTATGCCGCCGACGACAAGGAAATGACGGTCTTCGACAACAAGTCGGGTGCCACCAAGTGGACCGGCCGTTACAAGGACCTTACGCCTAAGTTGAACAAGGTGGATGAGCTGATCCCCTTCTGGGAGAGTGACGCGGTCTTCCTGTTCGATCGCAAGATGGGCAAGGACCAGATCGCTGTGCTCGATCTGGCCACCGGCAAAATGCTCTGGAGCACGGACAAGTACCAGAACCTCTCCGAGGAGAACGTGGTGTACATCCCGGAGAAGGATGGCTTCGCGATCTCACTGAAGGAGCGCCTGGTGTTCGTGAAAGCGAAGACCGGTGAGGAACTCTGGAGCACCGACAAGTTCAAGGGTGTCGCTGGCCAATACATCACCACTCCGGATGGCAAGCTGGTCATGGTGAACTTCGTTCCAGGCAACCTGGCCGCCTTGTTCACGGGCTTCAAGAACCAGATCGTGAAGATCGACCTGTCCAACGGCAACATCCTTTGGGAGAACACCTATATCGGCCGTGCGGAACGCAAGGTGATCACCGGTGAGTTCCTCTTCGACCTGGATATCGCCGGCGATAAGGTATTCCTGCGGATGAACGGGATGCAGGTGTACGACCTCAACACGGGTGCGAACATCTACACCGCCGCCTTCGATTATACTCCGGACAAGCTGGTAGGAGCACCAATGGGTGCCAAGAGATTCGGGGTGTACGGCGCTGTGGCCGAGCCCGTGATCGTGGGTGATGACCTGTACGTACTGGACATGAGCAGCAAAAAGAGCCAGTACGTGAAGAAATACGACCGCAACAGTGGCAAACTCCTGTGGACGAGCCCCGAGATCAAAGAGGCGCGTGCCATCCCAGGCATGTACGTGGAGGGAGATCGGGTGTTGCTTCAGATCGGTGGCAATGTGGAGGCCCAAGCATACATCTACAGGCGTGAACCGGACGGCCAGGGCGGCTGGAAAGTGACCGAGGAATGGCGCGTCTGGCATCCCAATGTGAAGCCCTGTGGTATACAGGCCTTCAACACGACGGATGGCAGCAAAGCATGGGACAGCGAGCGGTTCCGGAAGGGCATCACCAATGCGGTGGTGGTGGAGGGCCAGTTCGTGGTATGCAGCGGCAAGGAACTCTACAGCATGGACCTTGCGACAGGCGCCGAGAAATTCGTGGTGCCTGTGGCCAAGGGTGGTGTGGGCAATGCCGACCAGATCATGACCTACAAGGACATGATCGTCGTGGTGGGCGACAAAGGCGTGAGCACCTTCAATATGAAGACCGGTGAGCCCGTTGCCAGTGGGAAGTACAAGAAGAGCGATCTGGAGGAGGTGGAAGGTGATCGGATGATCCTGAAGACCGCCGGGGCGGATATCGCTTGCTTCGATCTGGACAACTGCACCTTCAAGGAATTCAAGGCCCGCAATGGTGCCATCACCAGCATGAGCACCGATGGCAACTTCGTCTATGTGTACGAGAAGAAGACCGTGACCAAGGTGGCGGCCAGGTAGGAACCTCCGGCTCCTTCAATGCGAACGCAGGCCGTGCCCTTGGCACGGCCTGCGTTCATTCCATACACTCGGCCTTGCCGTCGAGCACACGATGAATAAGGATGTATTCATCCGCGCCATCGCCCTCCATGGCAGGCCCCATGCTCATGCTGCATTCCGCAACGATGGTCCATGGATCACCGCCCTTTTTCACCGCTCCGAGGTACATCCGCTCCAGCACTGCACTGGTCATGGATCCGATCAGCTCACCCTCTTCGGCACCAAGGGCCTCCCCGCCAGCACATGGCCAGGTGTATCGTGTGCCGCAAGGCTTGAAACTCATGGCATCGGCCAGGTATGTGAAGGTCCCTGTCAGCCGCATCCGTGGGATCTCGTCCTGAATCTCGTCGGACAGGCGGTCCAGGGTCATGTCGAGCCCGCTCGGCGAAGCAGTGCCCATCTCATCCACCAACATCAATCCTTCCGTGGTGGGGCGGTAGAACATCGGCTTGTCGCCACTCCTTCCAATGGTCACCAAGCCGTTCATCACATGCCATTGTCCGATGAGGCCGGATGGGAGCGTGTCATGTTCCATGTATTCTTCGCGCAGGACGAAGGTGCTGTCGCTACGTACCCATAGTTGGGTGAGGATCCCGGGACAGTCCGCACAGGGCAGCGTATCCTCGTAGTAGCCGGGTAGTTCGTCGAGCCCAGTAGAGGCCACATCCGTCTTCAGAACCGGTGTTGTGGCTTCTTTCCGTTCCTCTCCGGGGCCCGTACCACAGGCTACGAACAAGCCGAGGAGTACGGAATGAATGACCGAGTAGCGCAGTAGGATGCTCATGGAGCCAAGGTAGCGCGACCTTTGTGACATGCTCCCGGTACTTCCCGCCTTCTACTTCGGCAGTGTCGAGCATTACCTGCTCCTTGCACGTCATGCGAAGGTCATCATCGATGTCGGTGAACATTACGAACGGCAGAGTTATCGTACACGAACCAGCATCGTCGGACCCAACGGGATTCAGCACCTGAACGTTCGGATCACAAGGGACCATGGCCACAAGATGCCAATGCGTACCGTGGGACTCACATACGCGGAGAACTGGCCACAACAGCACCTGCATGCCATGCGCAGTGCATACGGACAGACGCCCTGGTTCATCCACTACTTTGACGAGATCGAAGCCACCTTGCTTCATGGGTATAGCCATTTGGTGGAGCTTGACCTTGCGACCATGCGACTGGGGATGAAGTGGCTGGGGCTGCGTACCGAGGTGATCGTGAGAGAGACCTATGTCGAACCGCATGATGAGATCCCTGTGCCGATGGGACCGATGAACATGGAGCACTCATCACTAGCCGGGAACCACCACGAGATCCTCGACCTGCGCCACGCCTTCCATCCCAAGAAGGCTCTTCCTGTCGGGATCCCCATTCTCCCATCCTACCCACAGGCTTTTGCCGACCGCCATGGTTTCATTGGCCGCATGAGCGTGATCGACCTGATGTGCAATCTGGGTCCGATGGCCGCCACACACCTGGCCCAGGGCCAAGGAGCCGGCTGACCGACCACCGTATGCATGGACGCCCGATCCGGCGTGGTGTGTACGAACGCCTTGTTCCAAGTTCGATCGGTCGTTCAGGTAGCAAATGAAAGGGCCACGCTTGTGCATGGCCCTTTTCATCGTGTTCTGAACGGATCACTTGCCCATCTCACCCGCCTGCTTCAATCCTTGTTCGATCATGCCATAGAACTGATCCATCTTCGGCATGATCACGATACGGGTTCGACGGTTCGTGCTACGAGCCTCCGGTGTGTCGTTGGCCACCAAGGGTACATACTCACTACGACCACCGGCAGTGATCCGCGCCGGGTCCACGGCGAAGTCCTTTTGAAGCACCCTGGTGATGGCTGTGGCACGCAGTACGCTGAGGTCCCAATTGTCCTTGAAACAATCCTTGGCGATGGGCACATTGTCCGTGTGTCCCTCGATCAATACCTCCATCTCCGGCTTGGCATTGATCACGGTGGCCACCTTGGCCAGCACCTCCTTCGCACGCGGGGAGATCGTGGTACTACCACTGGTGAACACCATCTTATCACTGAGCGAGATGAAGACCACGCTCTTCTCCACGTTCACCACCACGTCGGTATCGTTCAGGTTGCCCAACGAACTCTTCAAGCTCACCACCAGCGCCAGGGTCACGGAGTCCTTCTTGGTCAAGGCATCCTGAAGACTGCGGATGCGCAGGTCCTGTTCCTTGATCTGCTCCAGGGAACTCTCCAGGTTCTGCGCTTCCTTGGCCGAAAGCGTGGCCATCTGGCTCACATTGTTCAACAGCGCCGCATTGGTGTTGTTCAACTGGTTCACCTGATCCTTCAGGTGTTCGTTCTTGTTCTGCAACTCGGCCAGCCGTGCATCCAGGATGGACTTCTGGCTGTTGCAATCACTCAAGCTCCGGTTGGCTTCATCCAGTTTGTTCTTCAAGGTCTCGTTCGATGCCTGGATGGCCGCATATTTCTTCTTGGGAACACAGGAACCCAACAAGAAGAGCAGGCTGAGCGAGTAAAGTATGGTCCTTTTCATGGGGTAGGGTCAGTGGGGCGAAGGTAACCGGCAGCCTTTGATCCGCTCTGGGAGGTGAGGCGATCCCCGACCCTTGCGGCCGCGGTGATGGTCAGCACGTACAGCACGGGATCCACCAAGAGGCGGTGGCGCGTCTCCACGTAGAACGTGCATTGGATGATCGAGAGGAGCAGCACGGCGAACCCGACGTATCGGGCACGCCTATCCCCGATGATCAGCGAAGCCATGCCCAGGAGGCTCAGGATGGCCGCATGAACCCGGTACAGTCCCTTGGCCCAATGGAGCCGCGCATCGTGGTCCTGCCCCATCCCGTTGCGCCACAACCAGAAGTTCTTCAGTTTGACCCCCAACATGCGCCAGGCCAGGAATGGGTCCGCTTTGCGTTCGGCCTTCCACTTGGCACGGAAGAGATCCGAACGCCCGCCCGGATCCAGTTCGAACATCAGGTGTCGTTCCGGGATGCTCAATAGATGCAGGTAGGTGCGCCCATCGGCCTGGTAGGCACCGCCTTCCGTCTCCTCCTGCTGTCCCATCCAGACCATCTGGTCGGTGACCGAGGTGAGTTGAAACCGACCCGTGAGCAGGTGGTTGCGCAGGGCCCAGCACCCGATCGGCCCCAGCAAAAGGATGGACAGGGACAACTTGAACAAGGCGTCCGACCTACCAAGAACCAACCGCGGATGTCGAAGCGCGAAGGGCAACAGGAGCACGCCCAGGGTGGGTCTGTTCAAAAGGGCCAGGCCTGCCAAGGCGAACAGCACGATGACCGATCGGCGCCGGGCCGGTTCGGCAACCAAGGCCAGGTAGAGCAGTCCGGTCGCCAGGAGCATGTCCCATGCGAACGGATGGACCATGCGCACCTGGTAATACGCGAGAAATGGATCAAGCCCTATGAGTAAGGCGGTTATACGACCCAGTACGTGGACGTGCCGGTGTGTGTGAAGCAAATGAATGACCAGCTTTTGGCACAGGTACGCGACCAAGGTGCCACAGACCACTTGGAAGAAGAGTGCGATGTGCATTCCACCTCCGAACAGGTATAGAAGGCCGAGCATCGCGGTGTATACCGGGAACTGAAAAGCGCGGTCCCAAGACCCGAAATAGTGATGCCCGAACTGACCCGTCGCCACCAGGTCCAATGCTGCTGTATGTGCCTCGAACAGCTGGTCCGGGCGCAGGAAGGCACACTTCACCGCCACGGGGATCAGAAGGACCAATAGGTTCCACCACCGGTCGTTGTGAATGGTCGTATCGGAGCCTGAACGACCGGGATGCATGCGTCAAAAGTAGACGCACTGCCACAGTTCGTCCGCGGAACCAGCCGCGCTACCATCGCCAGGGATCGGGTACCGTCCCATCCCTCGATCCACAGGGTGGCGCATGCCAAGGGGCCAAAGTCCACCACCACCGTTCCATCCACGATCCGTTGTTCACCAAGAACCAGCTTCCGCCGCAGGACCACTTGGCGCCAACGTGTCCTTTGCGTTCATGGCCCTTAGTCGGTTCTGGACCTTCATCCTCCTGCTCAGCATCATCTATGTGTTGGTGATGTTGGCCCTTGGAAGGCAATACAGCCTTGGCCCCTTGGTGAACGGCAAGCAGGGCGACCCCATCGTAGTGGCCGAAATGGACACGATCGCGGTGACGGACAACGCGCTGCTGGCCACCATCCGCACGACGGGTCCTGTGGTCCACGGCGACACCACTTTAAGCCTTAGCAAGAGCGGAACCTTGGTGAAGAGCCATGGTACACAACCCGCCGATGGCCTTTTCGCCACATGCCGGAACACCATCACCGACCTGTGGCTGCCCTTGATCGGGTACCTCACCTTCTTCTGTGGCCTGCTCAACTTGCTCATCGATTCCCGTGCGATGGAGAAGGTGGCCCGTTTCCTCTCCCCTGTGTTCCATCGTGTGTTCCCGGAGTTGCGACGCGACCACCCGGCATACGGCCTCATGACGATGAACTTCGCGGCCAATTTCCTCGGATTGGACAGTGCAGCCACGCCTTTCGGGCTGAAGGCCATGGAAAGCATGCAAGAGGACAATCCGCAGAAGGACCGCGCCACGAACAGCCAGATCATGTTCCTGTGCCTCCATGCGGCCGGCCTCACGCTCCTGCCCACGAGCATCATCGGTTATCGTGCGGCACAAGGTGCTGCCAATCCGGCGGACATCATGATCCCGTGCATCATCACCAGTTTCGTGGGAACACTGGTCGCGTTGTTCCTCGTTGCGGCCCGGCAGCGGATCGGTCTGTTCAACCTGCCGGTCATGCTGGCCGTCCTGGGGATCAGCACGATCATCGGTGGCCTCATGGCCTATATCAGTGGCCTGGTGGGCGTATCCAAGTTCCACTTCACCGACAACCTGAGCAATGGCATGCTCCTGGTGATCATCGCCCTCATCGTTGGATATGCCTTCCTGGTGGAGCGCTACTTCACCGAGAAGGGCACCAACATGTTCGACAGCTTCGTACACGGTGCCAAGGATGGGTTCACCACCGGGCTGCGTGTGCTACCCTATATGCTGGCCATGCTCGCCGCGCTCAGCATCTTCCGGAACAGTGGCCTCATGGGCATCGCGATGGATGGGCTGGGCTGGGCGCTGGCGTTCGTTGGTGTGGACAAACAGGTGATCGATGCCATCCCGGTGGCCCTGATGCGTCCCTTCAGTGCCGGTGGTTCACGCGGGTTCATGCTCGATGCCATGAAGACCTACGGTGCCGACAGCCTCACCGGGCAACTTTCCTGCCTTTTCCAAGGTGCGGCGGAGACCACCTTCTATGTGGTCGCCCTCTACTTCGGCTCCGTGAACGTGAAGGACAGCCGCTACACGCTCGGGATCATGCTGCTGGCCGACCTGGCTTGTGTGATCACCGCCATCTTCGTGTGCAAGCTCTATTTCTGATCCGTGTCGAACGGATGGATGGAAGCACGATCTTCGCCGCCCATTGACCATGCCCAAACCACCCTCCAAGCTCAAGATCAAGAAGCGCCGTTCACCGATCCATGGGAACGGCGTGGTCGCCATCGCACCCATCCGTAAAGGAGAATCCATTGTGGAATACAAGGGGCGGTTGATGAGGACCGATGCCGCCGATGTGCTGTACCATGGCGATGTCAGCTCCGGCCATACTTTCCTGTTCACCCTGAACGAGGATTGGGTCATTGATGCCAACGTGCGCGGGAACGTGGCCCGGTGGATCAACACGAGTTGCACACCGAACGCGATCGCTTTCATCCACAGCGAAAAGAAGAAGGACCCCGACCCGAAGAAGGACCGCGTCATCATCGAGGCATTACGGGCCATCGCACCCGGTGAGGAGATCACCTACGACTACGGGTTCGAATTCGAGGTGCCGTACACGGCCCGGTTGCTCAAGACCTGGGCCTGTCGCTGTGGATCCCCGAAATGCCGGGGTACCATGTTGAATGGGAAGAAGTTCCGGGCTTTCGCCAAGGCGAATCCGAACTGGAACAAATAGACCACAGGGAAGTAGCCCCCCTTCTCCGCCTCCCTTGCTGATCGGCACGGCCTTTGCCTGCCCTGGAAGTTAGTTTTGCCCCTATGAAACGGAACCTTCTGCTTACCGCCTGTACCCTGTTGCTTGCCTTCGGTGTACAAGCCCAGGATGACGCACGCAGCAAAGCCATCATGGACAAGCTCCTGGCCAAGGCCAAGGCTTGGACCAGCTTCGAGGCCGACTTCAGCAGCCGACTACAGAACACCAAGGACAAGTTGGACGTGAAGCAGGAGGGAAATATGAAGGTGAAGGGGAAGAAATTCCGACTCGTGTTGGATAAGAACACCATCATCAACGACGGCACCACCTTGTACACCTATAACAAGGAGTCCAACGAGGTGAACCTGAGCGACCCGGCCGAGATGGACCAGGAGATGGATCCCTCCAAACTCTTCACCCAGTATGAGAAGGGGTTCAAGAGCGCTTTCGTGGACGAGAAGGCGGATGCCTCCGGGAGTATCGTGCAGACCGTGAAACTCTTCCCCCTGGATCCCACCAAGAAGGCATACCATACCGTGATCATCGCGGTGGACAAGGCCAAGGTGGAGCCCAAGAGCATCCAGGTCCTGTACAAGGATGGGAATCAAGTGTCCTACCAATTGAAGAAGTTCACGGCCAACCCGGAGCTGGCCGATGCCCTCTTCTCTTTCGACAAAGGCAAATTCCCCGGTGTGGAGGTGAACGACATGCGCTGACCAGCCGCAGGTTCACCTTGCCACGAAGGACCGGGCCAGATGATCCTGGCCGCGGGGCGTACCTTGAAACCCAAGGGCGTTCCGTGCATGGCGGGGTGGAACAGGCTAATTTCGCCCCTCCTTATCCTTGAACGATCCGATGCTCGTACCGGACCCCCACCATCAGCCGATGAGCCCTGCTCAAAAGGCCCGTAGGATCAACATGGATGGCGACCTCTACGGCACCTTTGCCGAGATCGGGGTCGGGCAGGAGACCGTTCGGCATTTCTTCCGAGCTGGCGGGGCCTCCCAGACCATCGCGAAAGCGATGAGCGCCTATGACAAGGATTTCAGCAACGCCATCTACGGCAAGGAGCCGGGCAACCGGTTCGTGTGCGAAAGCCGGTTGAAGAACATGCTCCGGCACGAATTCGGCCTGATCAATGAGCGCCTGAACCGCACCGACCACCCCTCCAAGAAGTTCTTCACCTTCGCCAACACCGTGGCGGGTAGCACCTTCCAGGACCCCCACAACGGACATGGCTGGATCGGTGTGCGATTCCAGACGGCCCCGGATTCCCCGTCCAACGATGTGATCATCCACGTGCGGCTGCACGATCCCGACATCAGCCTGCAACAGGAAAGCGTCGGGGTGATGGGGGTGAATCTCCTCTACGGATGCCTGATGCATCACAACGATCCGCAGGCCATCATGACCGCGTTGTACGACAACGTGAGCCGGCATGTGGTGGAGGTGGACATGATCCAGATGAACGGACCTGCTTTCGCAGCCGTGGACAACCGCCTGCTGAGCCTGCAACTCGTGAAGCGAGGGTACACCGATGCCGTGCTCTTCGGTCCCGACGGACAGAACCTACAGGCGAGCGAGACCCTGTACAAGAAGAACATCCTGGCCATCCGGGGGAGCTTCCGACCGGTCACGAAGGTGAACATCGACATGATCATGAACGGTTACAACATGTTCATCAAGGAACAACGTGTGGACCGTCAGAACCTACAGGTGCTCTTCGAGATCACCCTGAGCAACCTGCGTGCGGATACCGGCGATGTGGATGAAAAGGATTTCATTGACCGCGCCGATATCCTTTGTTCCCTCGGGCAGACCGTGCTGATCAGTAACTACCAGGAGTATTACAAGCTCGTGGAGTATTTCAGCCGATACACCAAAGCCCGGATGGGATTGATCCTCGGCGTGAATAACCTGATCGAGGTCTTCGACGAGAAGTACTACCGCCACCTGAATGGGGGAATGCTTGAAGCCTTCGGCATCCTCTTCACCCGCGACCTGAAGATCTATGTGTATCCAAGCCGTGAGAAGGCAGCGGATGAGATCATGACCACCGTCAACATGCCGGTACATCCCCGGTTGCAGCCCCTGTACGACTACCTGTTGTTCAATAAACGGCTGGTGGACATCAACACCTACGATCCGGATGTGCTGCACATCTTCAGCAAACAGGTGCTCGACCTGATCCGACAAGGGAAGGGTGGCTGGGAGGAACTGGTGCCCCCGTATGTGGACAACATGATCAAGGACAACCGGTTGTTCGGCTATCAACCCAACAAGAAGGCCGACATGGCCAGCACCTGACCCACTGGGACAGGTGCGTTACTTCATGCGACGAACTGCATTCCAACAGGGATGACCATCATCCTGTATTGCGGACTGCTCTTGAACGGACTCCTGGCCGGGCAGGACGGAACCATCCTATCACGCTTCCCACCTCCTCAGGGGGCCACGCGTGTCAATGCGCAGGATCACTCATTCGCCGCGTTCCTGCGCAACGCACCTCTCCTACCTCCCGGCACGGCGGTAAGCACTTTCAATGGCG
>JADLAI010000147.1 GCA_020848295.1 Flavobacteriales bacterium | reverse complement strand
TGGCCCCACCATTTCGTCATGAACAGAAGCATCACATAGATGAAACCCACGTGTGTTCCAGAGACGGCCAGCACATGGATGGTCCCGCTGCGCACGAAGGCATCACGCTGATCGCCATCGAGCTCGTCACGCAAGCCCAGCACGAGCGCCTTCACCAAAGCCCGTTCCCGGCCTTGTAATCCGCTCTCGACCAACCAGGCAGATACCCGATCCCGCGTCGGTTCGAAGAGATCCGTCCAACGCCAGCCATGACCGACGACCGCCCACTGATCGGGACCGGCGAATGACTCATGGTACAAGCCACGCGATGCGGCCCAGGCCCGCCGATCGAAGCCACCGGGATCGGGGATGCGCGTGATCGGCTCCACCACGCTGCGCACCACCAGCTCATCGCCCGGCACGGGCTCCACCACACCTGGCTTGCGCATCAGAGCGAGCATGATGCTGCCCGTGCGTCGGACAGCACGGCCATCGTCCAAGGCGGCCAATACCTCGGCATCGGCCCTGATCACCTTCTCACTGATGCCGTTGATGGCCGTGATCCGAAGGAGACGCTCTCCTTCCGTCGTTCCATCCACAGCCACGTGATCCGCTCTCGCCAACGGATCCCGCACCGCACCCCAGAACACGCCGAAGCACAGGAACCACGTGGAGACCGCAAGGCCACGCATCCAACGCCGGGCATGAACGGCACGTCGCAACAAGAGGGGAACGAGGATGATGGTCGCGATAGCGAGCAGCAGGCCGATGGACCAGACCGGGAACCATCCACTCCATTCCAACGCGATACCGGTGGCCAGTGGCAGTGCCAGCCGCACCATTGGGGCACGGGCCAGCACACTGAACAGGGCGCTTCCTCCGCGCTGCATGACAAGGTGGATCGCGCCTTGAAAATAGCACGAAGTTCCCGGTAGCGCCTCTCGCTCACACCACTTCCAGGATCAGGCACTTCAGGTAGTGCGTCTCCGGAACACCCCAGAGGATGGGGTGGTCCGGTGGCTGCGTACCGTAGTGGACCTCGCGCAAGCGGCGCCCGGCGTCCTGTGCGGCTTCGGCCACCATGCGCCGGAACAGGTCAGGTGTCATGTGCTGGGAGCAGGAGCATGTGACCAGGAAACCTCCGGCCGGGATGCACTTGAGCGCACGCAGGTTGATCTCCTTGTAGCCCCGGTATGCGTTATCCAGGGCGCTGCGGCCCTTGGCGAAGGCCGGTGGGTCCAGCACGATCACATCCCACTCGTTGCCTGCACGGCTGGCCTCGGTGAGATAGTCGAACACGTTGGCCACCTTGAACGTACAGGCCGTGAGCATATTGGTCGCGGCATTGCGCGTGGCCTGCGCAACCGCCTCTTCGCTGATATCGAGACCGAGCACCTTCTTCGCACCATATGCTGCGGCATGCAGCCCGAAACCTCCGGTGTGCGTGAAACAATCCAGCATGCGCCGGCCCCTGCTGATCCGCTGCATGGCGGCGTGGTTGAGCACCTGATCCATGAAATGCCCGGTCTTCTGCCCGCCGGCCACATCCACGTGCAGCAGCAGGCCGTTCTCCTGGATCAGCAGATCCGTTCGGAAGGCCTTGCCGTGCGGCCCCTTCCATTGCTCCAGCCCCTCCTTCTCCCGAATGGGCACATCGTTGCGGATATAGATCCCATCCGGTGCGAGCACGGTAGCCAGGGTGTCCAGCACCATCTCCTTCCATCGCTCCATGCCCAGGGTCAGGAACTGCACGGAAAGCACCGAACGCCCATCCTTGGCATCCACGAAGCGGTCCACCACGAGGCCGGGCAGGAAGTCGGCATCGCCGAAGACGACGCGGCACGAGCCACTGAGGCCCATGCGTTGCCGTGAACTCCACGCCTGTTCGATGCGGGCGGCGATGAAGTCGCTATTCACCTTTTCCTCCGCCCGTGCCGTGAGCAGGCGCACACGGATGAGCGAGGCCGGGTTGATGTAGCCCTGACCGAGCGGACGACCTTTCTCATCGGCCACCTGCACGACATCACCAGGAGCGTAGGTTCCCTCCTCCCCCACGATCTGGTTGCCAAAGATCCATGGATGTCCCCGTTGGATACGACCATGGGTGTCCTTCACCTTGATGCGCGCCTGTGCCATGGCCGCGAAGGTAGCGGCGGTCGTGAGGTACGGAGCCCCTGCCCATCCTTGCTTCCGCACGCGATCATTCGGGCAACCGCACTCTCCGGGGTGGCCGATCGGGAGTGGTTCCTCCGGTTCCGATGGTGCGGCTATTTTCGTGCGGTGGTCCCCACATCGAACGACCCCCAGCGCGAGCGCGCGACCCTGCTCCGATTCCTCGGCCGGTTGGGACAAGCTGAACTGAACGCGGGAAATGCCGTTCCCCTGGTGGAACGGGACCTCGCCATGATCGCACGGGCCAATGGCGAACCCGATGTGCAGGTGTTCGTGCTGCCCACCGTGCTCTTCCTGAAATGGGAGAGCGGCGAGGAATACCAAGTGGACATGACGCACGGTGCTTATCGGGTGGCCTCTCTGCGCTTTGACCAGATCGAGGAGGTGCTCACCATCGCACGTTCAGCACGCAAGGGCGAACTGCGCCCCACCGAGGGGCTCGCTCGCATCGATGCGATGTGGCGCACACCGCACTATTACGGGGATGTGGGCTATGTGTGCGGCTACCTGATGACCACCATCGGCGTGGCCTTGATGTTGCGCCCCTCGCTCAAAGCCCTGTTGATCACCGCGCTCATGGCTTTCGTGTGCGCGTTGATCCTGGTGGCAGCGCGGAGACGTCCGTCGTGGACGGTGGTGCTCCCCGTGGTGGTCTCCTTCCTACTGAGCGCGGGGGTCGCCCTCGGACAGCGGTATGGTCTGGATGAACCGCCGTTGACGATCCTCATCCCACCGCTCATCACCTTCCTGCCCGGCACGGTGCTCACCGTGAGCGTGATCGAACTGGCCTACAACAGCATCATCTCCGGTGCGAGCCGCATGGTGGCCGGCTTCACGCGCCTGGTGCTCCTGGCCTTCGGCATCATCGGTGGTTTCAACGCGTTCGATGATGGCCGTGTCGATCAGGCGGCCCAGCATACCGAACGGCTACCCTACTACTGGCCTTGGATCGGCGTGATCGTCTTCACCCTCGGGCTGCACATCTACCAGAGCAGCAAGCGCCGGTCCTTCATCTTCATGCTCATCACCGCTTATGTGGCGTACAGCGCACAGACCCTCTCCGGCCTCTTCATCAACGGGGCCTCCACGGTCTTCTTCGGCGCCGCCCTCATGACGATCGCAGCACTGGTGATCGAATTCCGTTTCCAAGGACCGCCGGCCATCGTCACCTTCCTTCCCGGCTTCTGGTTGCTCACCCCGGGTGCATTCGGGCTGATGAGCGTAACGGGTATCGCGGCGGGCCTTGACACCGGTGGAGATGTACTGGACCTGCTCTTCGCGCTTTCGGGCATAGCCACCGGCTGCCTCATCGGTGCCTTCGTGTACAATGCCGTGCTGCACCCGCGCGATGCGGGCTGGTGGCGGGTGCAGGACACCTGAGCAGGAACCCTCAGCGCTTCGGCCCCGCGCTGCCGGTGCTCGGATCCTCGTCGCGGAAGAAATCCAGGCTGTTCACATCCACCAGGTGTACATCGGTGTAATAGTGGCGAAGGATCTCGGTGTAACTCTTGCCCACCCGTGCCATGTGCATGGCCCCCTCCTGGCAAAGGCCCACCCCGTGCCCGAAGCCACGCCCGTTCAGCACCACCTGGTCTCCTTTGGTGGTCACCGTGAAGAAGGTGGACTTCAGCTTGAGGTCCTCACGCACATGCTTCAGCGGAATGCGATGCATGGTATTGCCCAGGAAGATATCGCGGCAGGTGGGTTCGTAGTTGAGCAGCGGTTCCAACTGCTTGCGGTCCGTGGTCCGCACCCCGAATCGTTTCTCCAAGTAACCCAGCCACTCCTTGCGCGAGAAGGTGCGTTGCCAGGTGGCATGTGGCTCCGTGCCGCAATAGGCATCCACCGTGGAGCGCAGGTAAGGTTCACGCTTGCTCCAGAGGTCCTCGGCATTCACGGTCTCGCCCCCACAATTGCTATGGAACAGCGCATGGATGAGCTTGATGTCGGCATCCACCATCACCATGCCGGCGGTCGCCTCAACCGCCATTCTGATGCTGTCCTGTTTGCAGGCACCATGGTAGACCTGGCAATGCACAGCGTCGCACAGTTCGAAACCGTCCGGTGCATGTTTGCGCACGTTGCTGAGCGCGTAGGTGCGGCAGCTCACGGCCTGCAACTTGTAATACTCCTGCCGGTGTTCCTTCCCCGCTTCGGCCTGAACCACTCCGGCCGTGTACGCCTCGATGGGGACCGTGTTCGTGAGCCGCAACTCGGAACCCTCCACGGCGATCGTGAGCGTGCCCGGATAGGAACGCTCCGCCATCTTGCTCTCCGGCAACCGCAACCGCAGACCGCTCGAAGCCGACCGTGGCACCAACTCGATACGTTCCTTGGCCGTAACGGTGAGGTGGAGCGACTTTCCCACGAGCTGGCGGCCGTTCAGATCGAGCCGTAGGCCATCGTTCACCTGGATCTCACCCTTGCGCTCGCCATCGGCGAACACCGTGCAAACGCCCCGCTGGCTCATCGCGAGCACACTGCGGATGTTGCGATCACGCAGGATGCCGATGCGCAGTGACTGCTCTTGCGCGAAGGCACAGAGCGCGGTGAAAAGCAGGATGACCAGCGTGGTAAGACGCATCGGGGGCCGAAAGTACCGGGGCTTCCCCGGCTCCTCAGGTACGCGCACACATACTTTTCCACACCGCACCGGCCACCTTCGCTGAAGCCCCCGGTCCGCCCAGTTTCTCCCGTAAAAGTCCCAGGTCATGTTCGATGGAGTCCCGGTCGGGTCCAGGTCGCATGATGCGTTCCAGTTCGTGGCTCAGGTTGCTTACATTGAGGTCGGCTTGGATCAGTTCCCGCACCACCTCGCGTCCCATGATCAGGTTGACCAGCGAGATGAACCGAACGTCCACCAGCCGGCGGGCGATCCACACGTTGAGGGCGCCACCGCTGTAACACACCACTTCGGGTACGCCGAAGAGGGCGGTCTCCAAGGTGGCCGTGCCACTGGTGACCAGTGCTGCACGTGCCTGGCGCAGGATATCATAGGTGCGGCCGCTCACTACCGTTACCGGGCTATCACCGGTCAACGAGGCATAGAAAGCATCCGGCACTGAAGGCGCCGCGGCCAACACGAAGCGATAGGCCGGGTAGCGTGCTGCCACCTCGACCATCATGGGCAATACGCGCGTGATCTCCTGTTGTCTGCTACCGGGCAATAAGGCCACCAACGGGCGATCATCCGCACCGGGCAACGGGGCCAAGGGAGTCCTGCCCTCCTGGTCGATGGCATCCAGTAGGGGGTGCCCGACGAATTCCACCGTGACCCCATACCGGGCGTACCATTCCTGCTCAAAAGGCAAGATCACGTACATGTGGTCCACCACGCGCTTGATGGTGTGGACGCGCCCTTTCTTCCAGGCCCACACCTGTGGGCTGATGTAGTAATGGACCGGGATGCCTTTGGCGTGCGCCCACTCGGCGATGCGCAGGTTGAATCCGGGGTAATCGATGAGGATGAGCGCATCGGGCTTGTAGGCCTCGATGTCCTTCTTGCATTGATCGATGTTGCGCAGGATGGTGCGCAGGTTCATGATCACCTGGGTGAAGCCCATGAAGGCCAGGTCGCGATAGTGCTTCACCACTTCGGCACCAGCGGCTGCCATACGATCCCCGCCCCACGCCCGGATCGAGAGCCCTGCCCGTGCAGCGGAGGTAGGAGCACCCGCACTTCCGGCCCGCTGCCCACCATCATCGGATCCTTCGCGGCTCTTGGCGAACAGTTCCCGAATGAGGTTGCCCCCATGCAGGTCGCCACTGGCCTCGCCCGCGATGATGTACAGTCGCTTGCCCATCAGATCCAACCCAGTCCGGTGAGTTCGTCGATCACGATCGTCGGCACGATGTAGAGGCCATAGAGGAGCATCGCAAGGATGACGCCCCGCATGGCCCGTAACATATCGAGGCGCTCCAAGAGAAAGAAGAGGAACGCATCGGCGACCAGGCTGAGGCTCACGATCCTGGTGCGGTATTCGGATGTACCCAGGAAAAGGTCGTTCACGAACCACTCCAGATCATACCACGGCCGAATGGCGGTGACGTACATGGTGCCGTAGGCGAAGAAGCCGAGCACTGGTGCGATGAGGCCAAGGATGAATCCCGTCGGCAGGCTATCCCAACGCATGGTCCCAGGTGTTGAGGGCGGCGATACTGTGATGCGCCGTCATGTCGAACTGGGTGGGTACGACGCTCACGTACCGGTTGTTCACGGCCCATACATCGGTATCCTCCCCCTGTTCCTGGCTCTTGAACTCGCCGCGCATCCAGTAGTACTCCTTGTTACCTGGATCAAGCCGCGTTTCGAACTCGTCCTCCCAGTTGGCCTTGGCCTGGCGGCATACCCGCATGCCCTTGAGCGGTGCCCCATCATTACGGGGTATGTTCACGTTGAGGCAGGTTCCGGGTAGCATGCCGTGCTTCAGGACATTGCCCACCACATTGCGGATCACCGGGCGCACCTGGCTGAAGTCCGCCTCGATGGCGTGGTCCATCAGGCTGAACCCCACACTGGGCACACCCTCCATGGCCCCTTCGACGGCTGCGCTCATGGTGCCGCTGTACAGCACGTTGATGCTGATGTTGGCCCCATGGTTCACCCCGCTCACCAGCAGATCGGGCTTGCCACCACCGAGCAGCTTGTACACCGCGAGCTTCACACAATCCACCGGGGTACCGCTGCAACTCCACGCCTCCACACCGGCCAACAGATCCACGGACTGCAACCGCAGGAAACTATGGATGGTGATGGCATGCCCCATGGCGCTTTGCGGCTTGTCGGGTGCCACGACCATCACCCGACCAAAGGCCTGCATCTCCTCGGCCAGGGTGCGGATGCCGGGTGCGAAGATGCCGTCGTCGTTCGTGACCAGGATGAGGGGGCGCTGGGACATGGGCGCAAAGCTACCGTAGGAAGTGCTGCGCGTTGATCACCTTTGCCCGCACGAACCCCTACCGCTCTGCCATGAAGCAAGCCATTCTCCCCCCCAACTCGGCCAAACCCATCGCGCCCTACACACCCGCGATCCTGCACAACGGCACCCTCTACCTGAGCGGACAGATCGCACTGGACGAGAAAGGCGACCTGCACACCGGTGATATTGTTACCGAGACCCGTCGCGTGATGGATAACCTCGGCAGCTTGTTGAGAACCGCCGGCATGGGATATGAGGACCTCGTGAAGATCACCATCCTGCTCAGCGACATGAGCTTGTATGGTGCGGTGAACGAAGTGTACGGCAGCTACTTCGGCGAAATGCCACCTGCCCGTGAGGCGTACGCGGTGAAAGGTCTGCCTCGCGGGGTGAACGTGGAGATCAGCGGTATCGCTGTCAAGGGTTGAAACAGGGTTCCCGTTCCCACCCGATCATTTCTCGGTCTTCGGGCCATCCCTGGCAGGGGCTTCGCCCGTGAGCTTGGTCAAAACCATTGCTTTTTCCTCGCGCACGCTCCAGCAGAGCCTGCTTCCGTTCGGCCCGACAGGCGAAGTTGGGCAATACCACGACCACCCTGTTATAGCGGTTGAAGAACGGACCATTCGTTTTGGCCAGAACCCCTGAATGTCCAATTGGTAAAAGCCGGACCCCGTTGAGCGATCAGGGTCCCTTCCCGTTCCACCGGAGCGCGTTCAGCACCGCCTGGTGTAGGATGTTCCCATGGTCGTGCTCCTTCAATTGAATGAAGCCCACCTTCACGTGTGCCTTCCTCACCAGTGCGGCCAGTTGCTTCGCGCCACGTACCATCACCCTACCCTCCTTACCCACGGCGATGTACACGGTGGACACCCCGATGTCCGGTGCGCTCAGTCCATCCGCTGGGATCGTCAGTACGGATCCATGGTCCCACCACAAGCTGGGACTCACGATGATGTAGTGGTTGAACAGGGAGGGCTTGCGCAGCAGCACCTCGGTGGCGAAGAGCCCGCCGAGCGATTGGCCGATGAGCGTGCGCCCCGGTGCCGTGAGGTAGTTCGCCTCCACGAAGGGGATCACCTCCTTGCCGAGGAAGTCCATGAAGGCCGCGCTGCCGCCCGTGGTGGGGAATTCCGCCTTGTCCTTGGCAATGGTGGTGGGGTGGGTGAGGTCGCGCTTGCGATCGGTGTTGCCGATGCCCACCACGATGCTCGGCGGCAGCCAGGCGACCCACGGGAACGCGGCGAACTGCGCCAACCCAGCGATGTGGATGAAGTCCTCGTCGGCCCCACCATCGATCAGGTAAATGACCGGGTACCGTGCTGCACTGTCGGGATGGTAGCCCTGTGGCAGGGCGATGTTCAGGACACGGTCCTCGCCCAGCACCGTACTGTGAACATGCTCGATGGCGCCAAGCACAAAGGGCGCTGGTGGCGAAGTACGTTGCGCCCACAGATCGCCGACCAACAATAATGTGATGACCAAAGGCCACCACCGCGGATGGTTCCTATGCATGCCGCTCCCTTAGGCCATGTGCTTGAGGTTGACCGCGTAGAGCACGATGAAGATGATGGCGACCAGGGCCATGAACCCAACACCGAGGAAGGTCACCATGTTGGCACCAAGGAAGAAGAATGGAACCATCAAGCCGCCGATGGTGGCGAGCAGATAGAGCCAGAAACCGGTCTTGCGCAGGTTCCACATCATCCACACGCCCACCAGGCTCAGCGCGGAGAGCACAAGTCCGCTCATCCCGATCGGTTTGGCATTCTCCACCTCCTTCTCGGCGATCGCGATGGCCTGTTCCATCAGCTTCTGCGCCATTTCGGAACCCGGCCCTTGGACCTGGGATAGTTGACTCTCCATCTCTGCCTTGGTGGTCTCCAAATGCTCCTTGGGCGAATCGGTGAAGGCGGTCCTGAAGCTGTCAAAAAGCCCCCATGCCCCGAAGATGAAGCTGAGAATGCACAGGATGGTGAGCAAGGTGGGGCGCTGGTTCACGGCAGGTGGCATCGTGGTGTTCATGTTCCCGGTGGTTGGTTGGTGTGCCAATGTAACCAACGGGACCTGAAGCACATGCCGACCGGCAGGTTCATGCCACCCGCATGCCAACTCCGTTGGACTGGTCACGGATCGTCCAGGTGACCGTGCCCCTGGATGTGGCCTAACTACTGCATACGCTTGAGCTGGCTGCCATACATGGCCGTGACGGCCACCGTGAGCAAGGGACCGAAGACCCCCAGCATGGACCAGGGCAGAACGATGTGCGGTGCGAAAAGCCCCACGAACTGGGCGGCCGCGTACAGGTGGAAACCACTGCGTCGGCCGCGCCACATGCCCAAGGCCCCGATGAAGCGCAGCACGGTGCGCGCCAGGTAAATGGCCATCAACAACACACCGTGGGCATGGAGGAGGCGCGCGATGCTCTCCATCTCGCCAAGGTTCTCCTTCGGCAGGTACAGCGCAGCGGAATCGGAAATACTCGCCACGAACTCATCCACCGGCATCTGCCGCAACACCAGCATCGACAGGAACATCAGGCTGTACAGGGCCATGAAGAGACCCGTGTTCACGAAGGTGATGGAACCCAACACCTGGATCAGGTCCGGTCGTTCCGTGCTGCCACTCTCGTCCGGTAGGAATCGTGTCCCGTCCATGCGGGGCGAAGGTAGGCGTGGGTGTGGCGGTGCGCCATCTCCTTTCGCTCCGCTCGATCGGATGTTCCGGCCAGGTCTTCTCCCAACGGGCCATGGGAGCCATGCGGGTGGTCCTTGGGTATCGGCGCGAAAGGTTCGTCCAGGCCCCGTGGCCGACGCATGGTCGCTGTTCCCTCCGGATGGGTAGTTTTGCGGCCCAACCCGAACATCAACACCTCCCGATGAGCTACGACGTCATCGTTCTCGGCAGTGGCCCTGGTGGCTACGTGGCCGCCATCCGCGCCAGCCAACTCGGCCTTAAGACGGCCATCATCGAAAAGGAAGCCCTTGGTGGCATCTGCCTCAACTGGGGCTGCATCCCCACCAAGGCCCTGTTGAAGAGCGCCCAGGTGTTCGAGTACCTCAACCATGCCAAGGACTACGGCATCAGCGTGGCCGGCGGGAACGCCGACATGAAGGCCATCGTGGCCCGCAGCCGTGCAGTGGCCGATGGCATGAGCAAGGGGGTCACCTTCCTGATGAAGAAGAACAAGATCGACGTGATCATGGGCACGGGCAAACTACAGCCCGGCCGTAAGGTGGAAGTGACCGCCGCCGATGGGAAGAAGCAGGTGGTGGAAGGCAAACACATCATCGTGGCCACCGGTGCGCGCAGCCGGGTGCTGCCCAACCTGCCGCAGGATGGCAAGAAGATCATCGGCTACCGGGAGGCCATGGTGCTCGCCGAACAGCCCAAGAGCATGGTGGTGGTGGGCAGCGGTGCCATCGGCAGCGAGTTCGCCTATTTCTACAACGCGATCGGCACAAAGGTGACCCTGGTGGAGTTCCTGCCCAACGTGGTGCCCGTGGAGGATGAGGAGGTGAGCAAGACCTTGGAGAAGGCCTTCAAGAAGCAGGGCATCGATGTGATGGTGAGCAGCGAGGTGACCCACGTGGACACCAAGGGCAAAGGCTGTGTGGTCACCGTGAAGAACGCTGCCGGCGAGAAGAGGATCGAGGCCGACATCGTGCTGAGCGCCGTGGGGATCGCGACCAACCTGGAGGGCATCGGCCTGGAGGAGGTGGGCATCGTGACCGACAAAGGCAAGGTGAAGGTGAACGAATACTACGCCACCAATATCCCCGGCTATTATGCCATCGGCGACATCGTTCCTGGACCCGCCTTGGCGCACCTGGCCAGTGCCGAGGGCATCACGTGCGTAGAGGCCATCGCCGGGCAGAACCCACATCCGATCGACTACGGCAACATCCCCGGATGCACCTATTGCAGCCCCGAAGTGGCCAGCGTGGGCCTCACCGAGAAAGCCGCCAAGGAGAAAGGATTGGCGATCAAGGTGGGCAAGTTCCCCTTCAGTGCCAGCGGCAAGGCCAGCGCGGCCGGTGCCAAGGACGGTTTCGTGAAACTGATCTTCGATGCCAAATACGGCGAATTGCTCGGCGCGCACATGATCGGCTACAATGTCACCGAGATGATCGCCGAGTGTGTGAGCATCCGCAAACTGGAGACCACCGGGCACGAGATCATCAAGACCGTACACCCGCACCCGACCATGAGCGAGGCCATCATGGAAGCTGCAGCGGCAGCGTATGGCGAGGTGATCCATTTGTAAGCGCCTCCCGGTCATCGGCCGGGTGAATGGCCTGACCCACTCGTAGACCATGTGCGGTATCGCCGGTTCATTCCAACTCGACCCCTCCCAGCCCGCGACTGGCGACCGGATCCATGCGGCACTGCGGTGCATCGCGCACCGCGGTCCGGATGATGAAGGGATCCACGTGGACGGCAGCGCCGTATTGGGCCAGCGGCGCCTCAGCATCATCGACACCTCCAATGCCGGCCACCAACCCTTCACCGATGCCGGTGGCCGGTACACCATCACCTTCAATGGGGAGGTCTTCAACTTCCCATCGATCCGCGCGGACCTCGAAGCGCAGGGCCATACGTTCCGCAGCCACAGCGACACGGAGATCATCCTGCGCCTGTATACCCTGAAAGGACCGGCCTTCCTGCACGACCTCAATGGCTTCTTCGCCTTCGCGATCCACGACGCGGTGACTGACTCGCTTTTCGTGGCCCGCGACCGGTATGGCGTGAAACCCTTGCTCTGGAGCCAGGTGGATGGGCGCTTCCTATTCGCCAGTGAATTGCGCAGCCTGCTTGCACTTGGTGCGGGCCGTGGGCAGGATCCGGTGAGTGCCCGGCAGTATTTCGCCTACCACTACATCCCCGCACCACACACGGTCTTCAAGGGCTCGATGAAACTCCTGCCCGGCCATTGCATGCATGTGGACCACCGCGGTGTGCGCGTGGAACGCTGGTACGATGTGGTGGCCGCCAGCCAGCAGGAACCCCGGCGGAGCGACCCGGAGCGAACCCTGTTCGACCTGCTGGACGATGCGGTGCGACTGCGTCTGAACGCCGATGTGCCGGTGGGGGCCTTCCTGAGCGGCGGCGTGGACAGCAGCATCGTGAGCGCACTGGCCGCCCGCCACCACAAGCACCTGCACACCTTCAGCATCGGTTATGCCGATGATCCCTTCTTCGACGAGAGCCGCTATGCCGAGGAAGTGGCCCGCCACATCAAGAGCGAGCACCACACCTTCAAGCTGACGCGTGAGGAACTGGCGGCGGACTATACCCGCCTGCTGGCGGCCACCGATGAGCCCTTCGCGGACAGCAGCGCCCTACCCTCCTATATGCTCTGCGAACGCACCCGCAAGTACGTAACGGTGGCAGTGAGCGGCGATGGGGCCGATGAGGTCTTCGGCGGATACACCAAGCACCAGGCTGAGCTGCGCTGGCGCAACCCCGGCTTACAGGAGCGGGCGGTATGCCTGCTGGCCCCGCTCTGGCGCGCCCTGCCACGCTCGCGCAACGGCAAGTGGCCGAACCGGTTCCGCCAGTACGACCGTTTCGCCCGTTTGGCCACCATCCCGGAGCACCGCCGTTTCCAGGAACTCGCGGCCTTCACCACCCACGAAGAGGCCGATGCCTTGGTCACCGCTCCACCGGACCGGGCTGAAATGGACCGGCGCGAGGCCGTCTTCTCCGATGCCTTCCGACGCATGTCCGGCATGAATGGCGCCCTCCTGGCCGATGTGTTGAGCACCCTGCCCAATGACATGCTCCACAAGGTGGACCTCACCAGTATGGCCCATGCCCTGGAGGTGCGTACCCCCTTCCTGGACAAACGGGTGGTGGCCTACGCATTCAGCCTGCCGGCCGAACAGAAACTGGTGAAGGGGAGCGGCAAGCACATCCTGCGCAAGACATTCGGCCACCTGCTGCCATCGGTGGTGATGACACGCAGCAAGAAGGGCTTCGAGGTGCCTTTGCTGGATCTGTTGCGCGGGCCCATGGCCTCGCTCATCGATGCCACCTGCGCGCCAGACCTGGTCGAGAGCGCGGGCCTGGATCCAGCAGCCGTCAAAGCCCAGGTACGCAAGCTCCGCTCGGCCGATCCCGGCACATCGCAGGCAACCGTTCACGCGTTGCTCGTCTACCTATCGTGGTGGAAAACCCACGCACGGTAAGGCGCTCCACACCGTCCATGGCGATATATTCGCCAGCCTGAAATGCCCCGCGTCCTTAGGATCATCAACCGGTTCAATCTGGGCGGCCCCACCCACAATGCGGCCTACCTGACCCGCTACCTCCCCACCGAGTACGAGACCATGCTGGTGGGTGGCAGCCAGGAAGCCACTGAGGAGGGAAGTCACCACATCCTTCGCGACCTCGGAGTGGAACCGCATATCCTACCTGAGCTTCAGCGCGAAGTGGCACCCTGGCGCGACCGTGGTGCTTATACCCGCATCAAGAAACTGATCAAGGACTTTCGACCGGACATCGTACACACCCATGCCGCCAAGGCCGGGGCCGTGGGTCGACTGGCCGCTTCCGAACTGGGTGTGAAGGCCATCGTACACACCTTCCATGGGCATGTGTTCCACAGCTATTTCGGTCCGGTGCGCACGGCGATGTACAAGAACATCGAACGGTTCCTGGCCAAACGGTCCTCGCGTATCGTGGCCATCAGCGAGAAGCAGAAGCATGAACTGGTGGCGGAGCACCGCATCACCAGCGCCGATAAAGTGAGCGTGATCCCCTTGGGCTTCGACCTCAGCCGCTTCCAGGCGGACCAGGAGGCCAAACGGGCGCTCTTCCGCAAGGTGTACGGGGTGGCCGAGGACGAGATCGCGATCGGTATCGTCGGACGGCTGGTGCCCATCAAGAACCACGACCTCTTCCTCGATGTGCTCGCCAGCGTAAGCCGCCGCAGTGGCCGCAAATTGCGTGCCTTCATCGTGGGCGACGGGGAGGAGCGGGAGCGGCTGCAACAGCGGGTGGATGAGCTGGGGATGAGCCGGGTGAACGGCCCTTATTTCAACGGGCATGGCTTCGGCCACGGCTTCAATGGCACACCCACGGTCCATCGCGCACTGATCACCTTCACCAGTTGGATCAAGGAAGTGGACATCGTGAACGCTGGTGTGGACATCGTGATGCTCACGAGCCTGAACGAGGGCACCCCCGTGAGCTTGATCGAGGCACAAGCCGCGAACAAGCCCATCATCAGCACGCGGGTCGGGGGGATCGAGAACGTGGTGCTCCCCGGACGCACGGCCTTCCTTAGCGAAAGCACCGACGCCGAGGGACTGGAGCAGCACCTCTCGCGCTTGGTGGAGGACGACCCGCTCAGGCACCGGATGGGACAGGGGGGCTGGGCCCATGTGCATGAGCGCTTCCACTACAGCCGACTGGTGCGCGACATGGATGAACTCTACCGCAGCCTGCTGAACTGAGCCATGGCCCGCTGCGATCGTTACTTTTGCCGGGATATGACGCGCACATTCCCACGCTGGGCCGGTATCGTCCTGGTTTCCAGCGTACTGCTAAGCAGTTGCACCATCAACCGGGACATCATGTTCCGCACCTCCATGGACTACGAGTTCGATGCGTACATGGACTCGGCAGCGGCCAACCTGCACCTGCAGCCCAACGACATGATCTCGTTCCGGTTGTTCGCCAACGATGGGTTCAAGATGATCGACCTGGTCTCGGAGGGCAGCAGCCGGGAGGCCTCCTTCCTGCAACGGACCATGTTCAACTACTACATCGAGAGCGATGGCATGGTGAAGCTGCCCATTCTTGGTCGAGTGAAACTCTCGGGCCTCACCCTGCGCGAGGCGGAGGACTTCCTGGAGCAGAAATACGTGGCCTTCTATAACAAGCCCTTCGTGCAGGTACAGGTGGTGAACCGGCGGGTGGTGGTATTCCCCGGTGGTGGTGGTGATGCCCGCAGCATCGTGCTGGAGAACAACAACACCACCCTGCTGGAGGTGCTGGGCGCGGCCGGTGGCCTGAACTCCCGCGGCAATGCGCACAAGGTGAAGGTGTTCCGGTACGGGCCCGATCGTGAGCGCCTGGTGTACCAGTTCGACCTCAGCGACATCAGCGGGTTGAAATACGCCGACATGGTGATGCAGGGCGACGATGTGGTGTATGTGCAACCAAACCCCGAACTGGCCCGCGAGATCCTCTCGGACCTTACGCCCCTGGTCACCCTGCTATCGAGCATCCTGCTCATCATCACGATCTCACGCAACCTATAGGCTCCGCGCATGCTCACCGAGGATGTGAACAGTACGCGGAACGTCAGTTTCGAGAGCTACAAGGAGCGCATCACGAACTTCAGCCAGGAGTTCGAGATCGGCCTGTTCGTCTTCATCCTCAACCGCAGCCTGGTCTGGATCGCGCTGTGCATGCTCACCGCGCTCGCCTCGGCCTTCATCTACCTGCGCTATACGGCGCCCATGTATGAATCGCGGTCGATGCTCCAGCTCCGCTCGAACAATACGGCGAAGCAGATCCTGAGCATGCACGACTTCGGCGATGAGCCGCAGAACCTGCTGGCGAACGTGGAGCTCATGCGCTCCACGGTCTTCCTGGACCGGGTGATCGACCAACTCCCGTTGGAGATCAGCTATTTCAACCGCGGGCAGATCCTCACCGAGGAGTACTACGTATGGTCCTTCTTCAAAGTGAAGGACTTGGTCGTCCAGGATTCGAGCATCGTCGATGTACCGGTGAACCTCGTATTCAACGGGCGTGAATCATTCCGCCTGTGGTACACCGTGAACGGTGTGCAGTTCGATGGGACGTACAAGCCCTTCGAGACGCTTCGCACGAAACACTTCACCTGCCGCATAGCGTTAGAGGACCACCCCGTGCTGAACGACCCGGAGGTCAAGCAGAACCTGTATTTCCGGATCAACTCGCGGCAGAGCCTGATCGCGCGGTACACCCCGAAGCTCAAGGTGGATGTGGCGGACTACAACGCCATGACCGTTGCCATCACTTTCCGCGACGAGAACCCACAGCTGGCGCACGACATGGTGGCCGCAGCCGCCAGGGAATTCATCAGCTGGGACCTCGAGCGCCAGAGCGAAAGTGCCAAGAGCATCATCCAGTTCATCCGGGCCCAGAAGGATACCGTGGCTGCCTCCCTGCGCGAATCGGAGTCCAGCTTGCAGAATTTCAGGATGGATAACCGGGTGGCAGACCTCAGCCAGCTCACCCCCATCTTCCTGGAACGTTCCGAACGCTACCAGGACGACCGCACGAAGCTCACCCTCGAGATCGAACTGTTGAAGGCCATGGTAAAGGCCACCGACAGACCGATGCCCGAGATCAATTCGTACGACCTGCTGCCCATGCTCACGGGCACCGAGTACGAGGTGGTACTTTCCAAAACGATCAATGAACTCCTGAAGTTATTGAGCGACCGGGAGCGCATGTACATGGAGGCGACCGACAAGAACATGGAGGTCGTTTCCCTGGAGCGGAGGATCGAGATCCAGAAGAAGGTGGTGCTGGAGAGCTTGCACGAGCTGCTGCAACGTGCGGAACAACGCCGCAATGCCCTGGACCGGGTACAGGCGGAGTTCGAGGGACGCTACAGTACGCTTCCGGAGAAGGAGCTGGAGTTCGCTCGCATCGAACGGATCTTCGCGATCAACGAGAAGTATTATACCCTGCTGCTTGAGAAGGACATCGAATACAACATCAGCAAGGCCGGCTTCGTACCCGAGAACCGCATCCTGGAACAGGCCGCTGTGCCTTACGCCCCGGTGTTCCCCAAGCGGAACCTGATCCTCACCTACTACCTGGCGACCGGCCTGATCCTCAGTTTCCTGATCGTGCTGATCCGTTATGTCCTTCACGACAACATCACCTCGCTGCACGACATCGCCAAACTCTCCAATGCGAGCATCTCCATCCTGGGCATGGTGCCCAAGTACAAGAAGGAGATCCCCATCTCGCAACTGCTCGTCGACAAGAACCCGAAGTCGCTCATTGCCGAATCGTTCCGGACGATCCGGACCAACCTCCAGTTCGTGGACAACACGGACGGCCCGAAGACCATCGCCATCACCAGTACCATCTCCGGCGAGGGGAAGACCTTCGTGGCGATCAACCTGGCGGGGATCATCTCCTTCAGCGGGAAACGCGTGGTGATCCTTGACCTGGATATGCGCAAGCCCAAGATCCACCTGGGTTTCGGCGTGGAGAACATCCGGGGCATGAGCACCTTGCTCATCAAGAAGGACGATCTGGCGAACTGCATCCAGCACAGTACACTGCCCGGCCTTGATTTCGTAACGGCCGGTCCCATCCCCCCGAACCCATCGGAACTGATCATCAGTCCGCGCATGACGGAACTGCTTGAACAGTTGAGGACGATGTACGACATCATCCTGATCGACAATCCACCCGTGGGGCTGGTGACCGATGGCATCCCCATCATCCAGAGCGCCGACTACCCGATCTATATCTTCAGGGCCGATTACAGCAAGAAGCAATTCGTGCAGAACGTGGACCGCCTGATCAACGAGAACAACATCAAGCGCCTGAGCACGATCCTGAACGGGGTGGACATCGACCGGAACAAGTACGGCTACAATTACGGTTATGGCTACGGATACGGCTACGGCTACGGCCAGGGCTACGGCGGCGGGTATTACGAAGAACGCACACCCACAAGGACCGGCCTGTTGAGCTGGCTTTTCGGACGGAACTGATGGAGATCCGCAGCACTGCATTGGATGGCTTGGTCCTGCTGCGTCCACGGATCTTCGCGGATGCCCGGGGCCGCTTCCATGAGACCT
The DNA here is from genome assembly GCA_020848295.1 of Flavobacteriales bacterium. Lineage (GTDB taxonomy): Bacteria > Bacteroidota > Bacteroidia > Flavobacteriales_F > PHOS-HE28 > PHOS-HE28. The sequence continues at coordinate 1,226 of JADLAI010000147.1, read as the reverse complement.
TCAATGAACGACGCTTCCAGGAGATCACCGGTCTTGACCTGCACTTCGTACAGGACAATGAAAGCGTATCGGCCAGGAACGTGCTGCGCGGACTACACTTCCAGGTGGCCCCATTCGCACAGGGCAAGCTGGTATCCGTGGCCCGGGGTGCGGTACTCGATGTGTGCGTGGACATTCGGCCCCACAGCCCCACCGCCGGGCACCACTTCAAGGTGCGATTGGACGAGCAACACCGCGAGGTGCTCTGGATCCCGCCCGGCTTCGCACATGGTTTCGTCGCGCTGGAGGACGAGACCTTGTTCACCTACAAGTGTACGGCCTACTACCACCCCGAAGCGGAGCGCACGATCCGGTGGAACGATCCGGACCTGGCGATCGACTGGGGCCTGCGCGACCCGTTGATCAGTGACAAGGATGCCAAGGGCCTCACCTACCAGGCCCATCGCGAAGCGGTGCTCTGAACCATGTACAGTCCCACCCAGCAATTCCTCATCTATTCCGGCCTATTCTTCGCGGTGCTGGTCTTCAGCTTGCTGATCAACTCGGTCTTCATGCGCTTCGCCCGCACCCTCGGCATGCGCGATGAGGACCAGGCCCTGATCCGGTGGAGCAGTACCGCGAAACCCTCCCTCGGTGGCATCTGTTTCTACATCCTATTCCTGGCCTGCTTCTCGCTCCATGGCCTGCTCTTCCCCGGCGAGAACACCGAGACCCTGCGGCCCGACCTGCTCGGTCTCATGGCGGCCACCTCATTGGGGTTCCTCATGGGCCTGGCCGATGACGCGTACAACACCCGGCCTTTCCTCAAGTTCCTGATCCAGCTGGCCTGTGGGGGCATCCTCATCGCCACCGGCTCCTCCATCGATCTGTTCGCATCGGACTGGTTGAACATGCTGCTCACCCTGCTCTGGGTGGTGGGCATGATGAACTCGATCAATATGCTGGACAACATGGACGGTATCACCACCTCGGTCTCCATTGCCATCCTGCTGGCCGGGGCCATGTCCATTCTCGTGATCGGCCCGCTCGACGCGGTGTACATGGTGCTGATCGTGGGCACCATGGCCTCGCTCACCGGCTTCCTCTTCTTCAACTGGAACCCCTCGCGTATGTTCATGGGCGACACCGGCAGCCAGTTCCTGGGCGTGCTCCTGGCCTTCGTGGGCATCCGGTTCTTCTGGAACGCACCGAGCATCGAGGGCCGCTGGGAGCAGGACCGGCAGGTG
>JADLAI010000146.1 GCA_020848295.1 Flavobacteriales bacterium | reverse complement strand
CCGGGTGGTCGCGGAAGAGGATGTTGGTATTGAAGAGCAGATCGTCGAAATCCATGGCGCCCGCCCGGAAGCAGCGCTCCGCATAGGCCTTGTAGAGCTCGCCCATCTTCTCGCGGCCCACGCTGGCGTCACCGGCCATCAGTTCCGCGTTGGCCAGGTACTCCAACGGGCCGATCAGGTTGTTCTTGGCGATGCTGATGCGCCCATGCACCTGGCTCGGCTTGTACAGCTTGTCGTCCAGCTTCCACTCCTTCACGATGCCCTTGATCACGCTACGGCTGTCGTCGGTGTCGTAGATGGTGAAGTCCTTGGGATAACCCAGCTTGTCGGCTTCGGCGCGGAGGATGCGGGCGAACACGCTGTGGAAGGTGCCCATCCAGAGGTTGCGCGCTTCGGTGCTCAGGCCGGGCATGTCGGCCAGCAGGCGGGCGATCCGCTCCTTCATCTCCTTGGCCGCCTTGTTGGTGAAGGTGAGCGCGAGGATGCGGAAGGGGTCCACGCCCTTCGTCATCAGGTGCGCGATCCGCACCGTGAGCACTTTCGTCTTGCCGCTGCCAGCGCCGGCGATCACCATGGTGGGGCCATCGGTGTTCTCTACTGCGGCGCGCTGGGCGGGGTTCAGCCCTTTCAAATGGTCCATGAAGCGGCGAAGTTAGCCTTGCCCGTGTGGTGTTGCGGGCATGGGATATCAACATGGGGTCAGGGTGGAGGAGCGAGAGGAAATATGCCGTCTGCGCCTGCGCCTGCACCTGCACTTGCTCCTACACTTGCCCCTGCTTACTGCCTCGCCTGCCGAAGCCTTGCATAGCTCGCCGCAGCACAGCGAAGGAGAGGAGAAGGCATGGCCCCTGCCCCTGCTCCCGCTCCTGAACCTGCGCCTGCCCCTGAACCTGGGATCATCCATCATAAACAAAGAGACATAAAACATGTGACATAGAATATGTACGTTTGTGTTATGGCCGAAGAATTCAACCCCTTCTTACTTCAGGGCTATGCTGGTGCGGATACGTTCTGCGACCGCGTGGATGAGCTCGCTTTCCTGCGGGAAGCCATGGCCAACCAGCGCAACGTCACCATCATCTCCCTGCGACGATTGGGCAAGACGGCCTTGATCCGGCACTTCTTCGCCAGCCAGCGGAAGTTCACCCCGGTGTTCGTGGACCTGTACCGCACCACCGACCAGGAGGGCATGGTGCTGCGCATCGTGCAGGAGTCCTTGAAGCAGGTGGGTAAGCCGACCAACGCCTTGCTGAAGGAAGTGGCCCAGGCGATGCGTTCGCTGGAGTTCAGCCTCAATTTCGACCCGCTCACCGGACTGCCCGAACTGGGTGTCTCCGCACGTCCGGGTGTGAAGCAGGCCATGGCGTTGGACGAACTCTTCCGCTACCTCGAGCGCCGGAAGAAGCCCGTGGTGATCGCGCTCGATGAATTCCAGCAGATCACCGAATACCCGGAGCGGAATACCGAAGCACTGTTGCGCGAGCAGGTGCAGAAGCTCCGGAACGTGCAGTTCATCTTCTGTGGCAGCGACCGCCGCATGATGCAGGCCATCTTCGCCGATGGCAAGCGACCGTTCTTCCAAGCCACCGAGCCGTTGCACTTGGGTCCGATCGCCGACGAGGCCTACGCCGCGTTCATCACCCGGCACTTCGAAACGGCGCGCAAGCGCATCGCTGCGGAGGTGGTGCGTGAAGGACTCTTGTGGTGCCGCCACCATACCTACTATGTGCAATACCTCTTCAACCGACTATTCGCACTTGGGCGAAAGGATATGACCACCGCCGACCTGCTGCGCACCCAGGCCAGCATCCTCAGAGAACGGGCACCGGAGTACATGACGTTGCAACGCCTGCTCAGCCCGAACCAGGCCGCTTTGCTCACCGCCATCGCCAAAGAGGGCAGGGTGGCCACACCCACCGCCATGGAGTTCGTGGTGCGGCACCAACTAAGCGCTCTCAGTACGGTAAGGCAAAGCCTTGGTGTGTTGGTGGACAAGGAACTGGTACACCATGCGGAAGGCGGCTATGCAGTGACCGATGTGTTCTTGGGGCATTGGTTGGCTGAGGGGTGATCAAGGCGTTCCATCGATCGGGAGACCTTGTGTAGGATTGAAGCCACTGACCAACTGCCACAAGCAGCGGATGTGGCACGCCTACGCGCACAAGGCTACACCGTGTACGCATTACAAGATGGGGAGCCCGTGGAACATTTTCCAGGAGCTGTTGAATTGATACCGGATAGGAACGTACGATTTCCGCGCGTAGGTCGGCCCGAGTGAACTACTCCAGGGTGAAGCGCCAGGGCGGGTGGATCATTCTGAAGTGATACTTACCTTCCCCGCTGCAGGCGTTGCGGCGTAGTGCTCATATCCGGTTCATAAACTGTTGAAAATATAAGGGGGGGGGTAGCACCGATCCGCAGAGCGCGATAGGATATTGCATCACGCAAACCCATATCCATGTTCTATCAACGCATTTTTCTGACCATGATCGCAACGGCTGCACTGGTGGCCGCAAGCGCCCAACAGCTCACCGTCACGCTCACGGGTTCCATGCATAACGGGAGCAGCATTCCCTGCTTTGGGAAGAAGGTGGGCACCATCACGAGCACGGTTACGGGTGGAACAGCACCCTATACCTATGATTGGAGCAACGGCGAGAGCACACCCAGCTTCACGGGTGTTTCGGCCGGCTACTACAGTGTGAATGTGAAGGATGCCAACGGCACGGTGGAGAAAGCCGAGATCACGTTGACAGAGCCGGAAGAGTTGAAGGTGAGCGCCACGGTCAGTTCCTTTGCCAACGGACACAACATCAGTTGTTTCGAGTGCAACAACGGATACATCCAGGTCAGCGCCACACAAGGCACACCGCCATACAGTTATGCCTGGTCCGATGGGCCCTCCACCGCCCAGAACCGCTACGCATTGGGGCCGAAAGCCTACAAGGTGACGGTGACGGACGCCAACGGCTGTGAGAGTTCCACCAGCGTGAACATCACCCAACCGGAGCGCAGCGATTGGACCATGAACGGTAACGCAGGCACCAACCCGGCGACGCAATACATCGGTACTAGCGACGACAAGGATGTGGTGTTCAAGGCCAATGGGCAGGAAGCGCTAAGATTGAAGGCCAATGGAGACATCAGTTTGATGGGTTCTTTGGACGGTGATGGTCCTTTGTATCGCAGGGACGATGGTCTACTTGGTAGTGGCTTTCCCGTCTATCCAGAGCGCCCGGCGGAGCGATGCCACCTTTTAGGGTCCTACCCCTATTGGGAAACACGCGGCAACGCGTTCCATCAACTCTGCCCAGAGGAAGATCCCTTGTTGGGTACCTTGGGAGAGCGGCCGTTGAAGATCGTGACCAATGGAATAAAGCGCATCACTGTCACCCAAACAGGAATGGTCGGCATTGGAACCGACCCACCGATCGGTGAAGTAGGAGATTACCGCCTATTCGTAGAGAACGGTATCGTGTGCCGCGATGTGCTGGTGAAATTGGGCGATTGGCCGGACTATGTCTTCGAACCGGACTACAAACCCATGCCACTGAATGAACTGCGCGAATACCTCGGGGTGAACAAACACTTGCCGGGGATACCCTCTGCGCCCGAGGTAGAAGCGAACAATGGGGTGGAGCTTGGCGACTTGCAGAAACGCATGCTCAAAGTGATGGAGGAGCAAGCGCTGTATATCCTTCAGCTTGAAAAAGGACAGCGCGAGTTGGAGTTGCGTTTACAACGATTGGAGGCGAAAGAACGCAACATTCAAACGCCGAAACAATGAGAATTTATCATTGCTTTCTGATCTGGCTGATCGTAGACCAAAGCCTAGTTGTTGCGCAAGGAGGGCCGCCACCTACAGGCAGCTATTATGATGAAGTGCGGATACGAGAAGTTCAATTAGATCAGCTCAAGACCACACTTTCAGAAAGCGAGTTCAATGCCGAAGGAGGGATGAACTCGGAACACCAGAAATATGTGCGGATGTGGGAGCCATATCTCGGACAAAGCGGGGAATACAGCTTTTATG
>JADLAI010000145.1 GCA_020848295.1 Flavobacteriales bacterium | reverse complement strand
TGGTATTCACCTGCGGCGACCTTCTGCATCCGGTCGTACACCGCTGTTTGGGCCAGGCAGGTGCTCGATCCGAGCAAAGCGACCAGGAAAGCCGGGAGGGTGGTGGAGAGGGGCATGCGCATGCGTTAGTGGGTGTTGTGGCCGGTGCGTGGGCGCTTGAAGGTACGAGTGGATCGCTCCTGTTGAAGAGCGATCCCGGCATCGGCACCTTATACCTGATCGCTCGGTGCATGGTTCAGGGAGCGGAGCATGTTTCGATGGATGCCATTGCGGGGCCGTTGGAACCACCTGCACGCGAGCTGAATGTTCTGGAACGGTGAGGGATGAAGCAAGGTGGGCCCTGGCGGGCAGCGGAAGAGGTCGCTTGCTCACTCCATGTTCACCACCACGTTCCCCACTTTGCGCCAGCTCTCTGCCCTGGCATGCGCCTCGGCGATCCGGACCAACGGGAAAGTGCTGTCGATCACCGGTTGAAGACGCCGCTGGCTCCAAAGGTCGGAGAAGTGCATGATGTCATCGGCTGTGCCGGCTGCGGTCCCTGTGATCACCTTCGTGGGCTTGCTGCCCCTTCCGACGAAGGCCCGCTTCAACATATCGGCCGGCAGGTCGGAGCCCAATGCGATGGTGCCACCGGGTTTCACCAAGGCCAGGCACCGTTTGAAGTGTAGCTTCCCCACGGTCTCGAAGACCACATCGTATCGGTCCCGATGCGCCAGCAGATCATCCTTCAGGTAGTCCAGCACCTCGGTGGCACCGAGTGAACGCACCAGCTCCACATTGCGTGTGCTGCACACGCCGGTCACCTCGGCGCCCATGGTACGCGCCAGTTGCACCGCTGCGGAGCCCACGGCACCTGAAGCGCCGTGGATCAACACACGCTGGGCGGTGGTCACCTTCGCTTTCCTCAGAAAGTGTAGCGCCGTACTGAAACCGAAGGGGATCGCAGCAGCTTCGGTCCAGCTCATCCCAGCGGGCATGTGTGTGAAGGCGCCGGTCTCTGGTAGCGCGATGAACTCGGCGTGTGCCCCGAGCCGCATCACACTGGTCCAGCCGTAGACCTTGTCGCCTTGGTTGTAACGCTTCACGGACCCACCCACCCCGACCACTTCACCGGCGAAGACCACGCCCAGGATCGGCCTGCGCGGTTTGAATGGTCCGAAGACCAGCCGCACGAACCAGGGGTCTGCCCGCCGCAGGCGCCAGTCGGCGGCATTCACGGCCGATGCATGGATGCGGATTAGGACCTCGTTCGGTTTCGGAACGGGGTTGGGCACTTCAATGATGTGGATCACATCGGGGCCTCCATAGGCGGTGGCGATGGCAGCTTTCATTCAAAAGGTCAGGGGTGCAAAGTTCCAAGTGCTCGCTCCATCCACCTCGCCGCTCATGTATCCGTAGTGGCGTCCATACCATGAAGTGAACCGCAGGTGTCCTGTCCATGGTCCGGTCATCGCTCAAGCGCATTGCTCGTGCCGGATGGGTTGCGTGGGCGGAGCAGGATCGCCCCTCCAACACGGGAACATTGACCGGTCACTTCGCGCATGGTATGTGTGGTGGTGTTATTGCTGTTGCGGGTGCTACCTTGCTTGAGATCCTGAACAGGCTCTGAGTTGGGATCCGCGGCCAAACGATACCACGATGGACAACCATTCCGCCGATCGGGGCGTCATCCGACCGAACCGACCACGGATGTTACGGAACCTCCTCCTTTTCGCGGCCTTGTCCGCCTTGAATGGCATCGCCCAGGAAACCTCGATCCTGTTCATCGGCAACAGTTATGTGTACAGCAACGACCTGCCGAATACGCTACGGCAGCTTGCCCTGTCGCTGGGCGATACGGTCGTGGTTTCCAGTGTAGCTCCCGGAGGCTACACCTTGCAGCAGCACAGCACGAATGCCACCACCCTCTCAGCCATCACATCCACACCTTGGGACCACGTGGTGCTTCAGGAGCAGAGCCAGTTGCCATCCTTCTCGCCTGGGCAGGTATCTTCCCAGGTCTTCCCCTATGCGACCGCGCTTGTCGATGCCGTTCGTGCCAATGCCGATTGCACCATGCCCGTGTTCTTCATGACCTGGGGCCGACAGAATGGGGACCAAAGCAACTGCGCGAGCTGGCCACCGGTGTGCACCTTCGAGGGGATGAACGATCTATTGCGCGATCGGTACGTGCAGATGGCCGAGGATAACGATGCGTGGCTGGCACCGGTCGGTGTGGCGTGGCGCACGGTGCGTGAGCAACACCCCACGATCGAACTGTACAGTGGCGACGGGAGCCATCCCTCGGTGGCGGGCACTTATCTGGCGTCCTGCACCTTTTACGCTACCTTCTTCGGTGAGAGCTGCGTTGGCGCAACATACACTGCCGGGCTGCCTGTAGCTACCGCTGCGATCCTGCAGCAGATCGCAAGCAGCACGGTACTTGGCCTGCCATCGGATTGGAACCTGGATCGGCCGTATGGCGCGGATGCGACCTTCTCCATCACCGGGACCACGGCGACAACGGTCTCCTTGGGGCATCCCGATGCCACGGGCACCCACCTTTGGACCTGCACCCCCGGATCGTCACAGACCACACAGAATGCCACATTCCCGGTGGTGGAGGGCGCGAGCTACACCATTGAACATGTATTCACCAATGTGTGTGGCGATACGGATACCACAACGCTGGCCTATACGCACCTTGCTACTGGTGTTCATGGGCACGAGGCTGCTCT
>JADLAI010000144.1 GCA_020848295.1 Flavobacteriales bacterium | reverse complement strand
CTCCTTCGGAACAGACCCGGAAGCAGACGATCATCCAGGCCGTGTACCGCTCCATGCAAGACGCCAAGACCGCGGTGCGCTTCATGCGCAAGAGCATCACCGAAGGCAATCCGTATGGCATCAACGGTGAGAAGGTGGTGATCGGTGGCCAGGGGTCCGGTGGATATACCGCTTTGGCCTATGCGACCCTCCAGGAGACCAGCGAGATCCAATTGGTTAAGTTCTTCAACACCGAGACCAATGCCTTCATGGTGGAACCAGCGATCATGGGGGATTTCAATGGCCTTGGCGGTAACCCTGCTTTGAACAACGACAACCATCCGGGTTATGGAACGGACATCAGCATGATCTTCAACATCGGTGGTGCCCTTGGTGACAGTTCCTGGCTCGAACCCGGCGAGGTACCCATCTGCAGTGTGCATGGCGTACAGGACCCCTTCGCTCCCTACATGAACGGAACCGTGTTCGTGCCGGGCACCACATTTGCTGTGGTGAATGTGGACGGCAGTGGTCGTGTGACCCAGTTGGCCAATGAATACGGGAACAACGATATCTGGCTCAACCCACCATTCACCGACGTGGTGACGACCAATGCACAGACAGCACTCATGGGCACCGTGAACGAGGGCAACGAGGGCCTTTACCCCATCACGGCCCTCCAGAACGCTTCGGGACCATGGGAATGGTGGGACACCACCGCCGTGGTGGCCGGCTGTGCCGCTCTCGGCATCGACCAGGCAGGCGCTTACCAGCGCATGGGCAATGGTTATGCCAGCAATCCCCTGCTTTCCGCACTGGGTACCGTGAATGGCCGCCTGCGCGCCAAAGCTTACGTGGATACGCTTCAGAATTTCATCACCCCGCGCATGTACCGGGCCTTGGAACTGAACGTGGGGATAGCGGAGAATTCGGCGCTCGCCAATGGGGTGAAGGTCTACCCCAACCCAGTGGCCCGCTTCACCGAGATCACGAGTCAGGCAGGGGTGATCAAGCACTATGTGGTGTATGACGCCCAGGGTCGCATCGTTCGCAATGGCACAGTGAACCGCGACCGCTTCACCTTCGATCGGGAAGGGCTGAATGCTGGAACGTACCACATGGAGCTGTTCTTCAATGAAGGCAGCCTCACCCGCAAACTGATCCTGGAATAAGCGATACACCCATTCAAGGGAAGGGCCGCCTGCTGGCGGCCTTTTCTTTGCCCCACCTTTGTGCCATGACCGTGCAGAAGATCACCGAGAGCACTTCGCGTTACGACCACCTGGAAGCAATGTCCACCGCGGAGTTGCTGCGGCACATCAACACCGAGGACAGGACCGTTCCGCAGGCTGTATCAGAGGTTCTACTTGCGATAGGCGAACTGGTGGATGCGATCGTGGAACGCATGAACCGTGGTGGCCGCCTCTTCTACCTGGGTGCGGGCACAAGCGGCCGGTTGGGGATCGTGGATGCCAGCGAGTGCCCGCCCACCTTCGGGGTGCCGCACGGCCTGGTGATCGGCCTCATCGCCGGGGGCGACGCTGCGATCCGCAAGGCGGTTGAATTCGCGGAGGACGACCGCGAACAGGGATGGAAGGACCTACAGGACCATGACGTGGGAGCGGACGACGTGGTGATCGGCATCGCGGCGAGCGGCGACACCCCTTATGTGATCGGTGCGTTGGAGAAATGCAATGTGCAAGGCATCCTAACCGGCGGCATCACCTGCAACCCCGGCAGCGCACTGGCCACCACCGCTCAACTCCCCATTGTGGTGGTGGTAGGCCCGGAATTCGTTACGGGCAGCACACGCATGAAAAGCGGTACGGCACAGAAGCTCGTGTTGAACATGATCAGCACCAGCGTGATGATCAAACTGGGCCGTGTGAAGGGCAACCGAATGGTGGATATGCAATTGAGCAACCACAAACTGATCGACCGTGGCACCCGCATGGTGATGGATGGCCTGGCTGTGGACTACGACACCGCGAACGCATTATTGAAGGAATTCGGGTCGGTGCGGAAGGCCGTGGAGAGCCAGCGAGGGAAGCCCTGAATCCGCCGAAGGCCGTCATGCACGACATCGAACCCTACTGGAACTGGCGACATCGCTACACGGCCGAGGAGGACGAGCGCTCGCCCTTCTTCGGCACGGAGCACAGCGAATTCGAGTTCACCCATGCGGTGTACGACCACGTGATCCACCCGCAATGGGATGCCTTTGGAAGCAGCACCCTCTACATGAAGATGATCTACGCGGACTACGAGGAGGGGTATGTCATCATGGAACTCATCGGCGAATGGAACGACCTGCTGCACAACGACATCATGCTCCTCAAGCGCAACATCGTGGAGGATCTGATGATGCAGGGCATCGACAAGTTCATCCTGATCGGTGAGAACGTGCTCAACTTCCACACCAGTGATGAGGAGTATTACAACGAATGGTTCGAGGAGGTGAACGAGGGGGATGGATGGATCGCCTTGCTCAACTTCAGGCCACACGTGTTGGAGGACTTGCAACGGGCCAACATCGATCAATACTTCCTGTTGGGTGGGCAGCTCAATGCCCTGAAATGGCGCACCTACGAGCCGGAAGCGGTGTTCGAGCGCGTACAGGGCCAGGTACAGCGGAGGCTGGGGGCCGGGATGTGAATATTCACTCCTGGAGGGACCGGCCCGTGCCATCCAACCCAGTGGTTTCTTGAATGAACCGCGTATCTTCATCACAGCATGCCCTACGCTACAGGCCCCTGGCATACACCACCTCATCTGCCCGATGAGGCCGGTGATCTTTGTCTTGTTCTCCTGTTCGGCTTAGGGAAACACCACCGGTACGAGGTGATGTCGTTCCAGAGCGGTATCTGGTCCTTCCAGGATGGCACACCACTTCCTCCGGACCATTGGGTTTCCCGTTGGGCGTACGTGGCCGCAAGCATTGAACGCATGAGCGAATTGGCGCCGGTGACAACTCTACCCATCGAGAGTCGGTTGTTCGTACCCGGACAATTGACCGATCATGAACGTACGCTCCTGCTCGTTGCGTTCGTGGACGAACTGAAACACGAGCTCGCGCGATCGAACAGCCGGAACGAACGCGCAGAACGATCGTTCGCCGTCGAGAACCAGCTTGCCGGAAAGGTCCGGATGATCGAAAATGAACGCAAGGACCAGTTGGCGAGCAGGGATAAGAAAATAGCCGAACAACGCGATAAATTGCTTCTTTTAGAGCAGCGGTTACGCGCAGCGGAGAAACAATGCGGAACGGCCAATGCCCTTGTGATGGAACGTGATCAGTTACGCGCGCAGCTCGTGAAGGAGGAGCAGCGCAGTGCTGGATTGAACCGCTCCATGCACGCTTTGAAGGAACAGTTGAAGCAGATGGTCCACAAGTCAATGCTAACGGAAGCGGTGGCGAAACGGGAGGAACGCATAACGAACCAGCGCAAGGAACTGGCGGCCATCGAGGGTAAACTGGCACAGCTACGCGCAATGCTCGCCAACGCGGCACGGAAGGCGGCGAGCACAGCCAATGACTGATCCCCGGATCTTCCGTTGATCACACCCCGCACAACATACCCCACACCACCCGGTCAATGGGTAGGGACAGGTCCTCCGGCCTACCCGTATCGATGCGCAGCCAGCGGAACACCTCCTGATCCCCAGGCCCGACAAGTCCGGTGAAAGGGATCTGCACCACGGGGATCGCCCCTGGATCGGCCACACGGAACGTGTAATACACACTCACCACCTGCATGGGCGTGCTGTGAAAGGCGCTCTGTTGGAAGAAGTCGGTGGTGTAAGAATGTTGGAGGTCCTGTGCTTCCACACCGATCTCCTCCCGGATCTCGCGGATCAAGCAATCCTTCAACCCTTCGCCGTACTCCAGTCCACCACCGGGGAATTTGGTGATGCGTTGGCCCTTGATCAACTCATCGGAGACCAGGACATGCCCATTGTGGATCAGCAGGCCATAAACGCGAATGGTGAATGCCATGGTCATCGGAACATCGAGTTCAACACGGAGCACCGATGTCGCCGCCGTTGAAGCGGCTCGCTGCGATCAGGAAGGATATCGATCATCGCCCATCCGCCCCATCCGTGTCATCAGCGTTCCTTCTTCTTCCCCGCAACATCTCCCGTTTCCCCGGCGGACCAGGTAGGCGCTCCACCATGAATCCAGCCTGTTGCATGGCACGTCGCACCTCCCCTTTCGCACAGTACGTGACCAGTACACCACCAGGCTTCAACGCATCGTGCATCCGTTGGAACACCTCCAAGGTCCACATTTCAGGCTGGGTTGGCGGACCGAAGGCGTCGAAATAGATCAGATCGGCCACGGCTTCAGCACGGAAGTCCTGCACGGCCATCGGCAACTTCCGGAAACACAAGCCATGGGCGCTTTCCCAAGGCCCGGTACCGTCCGAGGTCATTCGCTGAAGGAATGGTTCCTGCAGACCGGGCCACGCCAGTTCGTTGCAATGATCCAGTGCGACCAATTGTTCCCGACCGAGGGGGAATGGCTCTAAAGCGGTGTAATCCACGGTGCATTTCCCTTCCGCACAGCGGATCCAGGTGAGTAGCAGGTTGAGGCCGGTCCCAAGCCCCACTTCCAACACCTGCATATGCGGCAAGGCAAGGTGCTCCAATCCGTTCTTGATGAATACGTGCGTGCTCTCCTGCACCGCCCCGTGCATGCTGTGATACGGTTCGTCGAGAAGCGTGCTCCGGAGCGTAAGGGAACCATCGCCGGTACGAGCGGGGAAAAGATCGGGGGTGGCAGTGGGCACGGACCGAAGGTAGATGGTGGGACCCGGACCGGACCGTAGGCGGATCGAAAAAGACCGATCAGGGATCACAACCCGGTGTTGATAGCTCATGAACGCACTACAGCGGGACAGGCCGTACCCCGATAGCTTTGCCGACCACCACCCACAACATGGCCAAGAAGAAGAACACCACGACCAAGAGCGCCGGAAAGTCCATCCTCACCAAGGAGTCGTTGACGTTCATGGAGCGTTACCTCAACAACCCTTCGCCCACCGGATTCGAGAGCGGGGGCCAGAAGCTCTGGTTGGAGTACATCAAGCCCTTTGTGGATACCCACCTGGTGGATCCTTACGGCACTGCGGTTGGCGTGATCAACCCCGATGCGAAGTACAAGGTGGTGATCGAGGCACATGCCGATGAGATCAGCTGGTTCGTTCACTACATCACCAAGGAGGGCTTCATCTACGTGCGGCGGAATGGAGGCAGCGATCACATCATTGCACCGAGCAAACGGGTGAACATCCACACCGACAAGGGCATCGTGAAGGCGGTGTTCGGCTGGCCGGCGATCCACGTGCGCAACGGCAAGACCGAGGTGACCCCATCGTTGGACAACATCTTCCTGG
>JADLAI010000143.1 GCA_020848295.1 Flavobacteriales bacterium | reverse complement strand
TTCGAGCCGCATACCGTAAGTGAACCATTGGTACCCGCGTCCAATGCCGCTACGATGGTCACGCGCACGGTGGCCTGGTCGGCCCCGCACTGGCCGCTACCCGGAACCGCGTAGGTGAAGTCGTAATCACCAGGCGGCATTCCGGAGGGCGTGAACACACCGGAGGACATCTGGCCGGTGGCATCATCATCGGTCCAGGTACCTCCACCCGTGGGGGTACCACCGAGTTCATCGAACAGGTCCACATCGCCCGCATCGGCACAGACCGATACCGTCGCGTTCATTCCGGCATCCGGTGCCTGGTTCACCGTGATCGCGACCGTGGCCGCCGCATTCGAACATGGCGACACCCCGGCCACGGTGTACGTGTGTACTCCGGGAGGACTGGAACCCGGAGTGAATATCGCATTGCCCGGTCCACCACCAGGAGCAGTCCAGGAGCCCCCCGCATCCGGAGTCCCACCTAAGGATGTGAACAGGTTCACCGGAGCATCGGTGCTGCACAACGAGCGTGTTGCATTGGTGCCTGCCACGGGCTGCCTCCGTTCGGTGACCGATACCACGGCGGTGGCGGCAAGGCAAGGACTAAGCCCCGCGACCGTGTAGGTGTAGGCTCCAGGCGCGGAAGTGCCCGGAAGATAGGCTCCGGAAGGAACGACCTGCCCTCCCGGATCGGTCCAAGTGCCACCCCCGTTGGGTGTGCCGCCCAATTGGGTGATCAATTGGAAGGAAGGTTGGTTGCTGCACACCTCCACGGTGCCGTTGGTTCCTGCGTTCGGCGCTGTGTTCACCGTCACTGTCACGAATGCTGTGTCGTTCTCGCAAGGCGCCGTGCCATTCACCACGTACTTGTACACACCTGCCGGTGTGCTGCCTGGTGTAAAGGTCCCGGAGAATGGTGCGTTGGCCGGTGTGCGCCAGGACCCACTGCCACTGGGTGTACCACCCAGGACCGTGAAAAGCTGGAAGGGCGCCATGGTGCTGCACACCGTGATCGCACCGTTGGTGCCTGCTTCCGGGGCCTGCACCTTGGCTACTTGAACGGTACTGGAAAGCGCGCTGCACGGTGCCGTCCCGTTGACGGTGTACGTGTACGTCCCCACCGTGTCGGTCACGGGGTTCAATGTTCCCGAATGCGGCTGGCCATTGGGCCTGGTCCATGTTCCACCAACATCGGGTGTCCCGGACAGGCTATTGAACAAGCTCACCGATGCTCCATTCGAGCAGACCGTGAGACTGCCATTGCCACCGGGATCCGGTGGTTGCACCACACCTACCGTAACGGTCGAATTCGCATTGGAACAAGGCGAGGTGCCAAGCGCCGTGTACGTATAGGTCCCAGGTACTGAAGTACCTGGAGTGAAGGTGCCATTGTGGGCCGCACCACCCGGAGCGGTCCATGATCCACCGGGGTTGGGGGTGCCACCGAGCAGGCCGAAGAGCTGGAAGGATGCTGAAGTAGCACAGACCGTGGTGTTCCCGTTGGTGCCTGCATTCGGCGCTTGAACAATGTTCACGGTGACCACTGCGGTCGCATTCGCACAAGGTGCGATCCCCATGACCGTATAGGTGTACGGGCCGGGGTTGCTGGTTCCCGGAGTGAAGGTCCCATTGCTCGCGGACCCGCCCGGAGCGGTCCAGGTGCCACCCGGCGAAGGTGTCCCCCCTAACACCGCGAACAGGTTGAATTGTGGCGCGTTGGAACAGTGCGTCACGGTCGCGTTCGTGCCCGCGTTCGGGGCTGCATTCACCGCTACGGTCACGGTGGCTATCGCATTCGGACAGGGCGGTATGCCCGCAACCGTGTAGGTATACACACCGGGCGCGCTGGTGCCGGGGACGAATGTTCCGGAAAAAGCGCCGCCACCGGGAGCGGTCCATATACCCCCACCATTGGGCGAACCACCCAGAAGCGGGAACAGACCGAAACTGGCATCGGTACTGCACACCGTGGTACTTGCATTCGTACCTGCATTCGGTGCGGCCTGCACATTGATCACCAGGTTCGCCGTTGCGGCCAGACAGGGACTTGTTCCGGCGACCGTGTACGTGTAGGTGCCGGCCACGTCCGTACCGGGTACGAAGTTGGGGCCATGTGCCCCACCCGGCCCGGTCCAGGTCCCACCGCCCTGTGGGGTCCCTCCCAACCTGCTGATCAGCGCGAACGAAGGTGAATTGCTACAGACCGTGAACGTGTTCCCCGTACCTGCGTTCGGTGCATTCACCACTGCGACCGTGACGGTGGCTGCGGCATTCGCGCAAGGGGGTACGCCAAGAACCGAATAGGTGTACGTCCCAGGAGTTGAAGAGCCAGGAGTGAATGTGGAGGGGACCGCTGTTCCTCCCGGACCTGTCCATGCACCGCCTGCGTCGGGGGTACCACCGAGCCGTGTGAAGAGATCGAAAGCGGGCAGATCGCTACAGACCGAAATGGAGGTGCTGGTTCCTGCGGATGGCGGTTGATTCACCGTAACCGTTACCGTGGCCGTCGGGTCCACGCAGGGCTCTGGGTCACATTGCACGGTGTAGGTGTACGCGCCGGCAGGCTCGTTCGCAGGGTCGAAAGACCCATCGGTGGGATCCCCGTTGGGATCGGTCCAGGTGCCACCGGGGTCGGGCGTACCGCCCAAGGCCGCAAAGAGGTCCGCGATGCCACTGGTGGTGCAAAGGGTCAATGTTCCATTGGTACCGGCACTGGCGTTCTGGGGCATTTGCACCGACACGGTCGCTGATCTTGCAGGGCATGAAGCCTCTGCTGGGAGCGAGTAGGTGTACGAGCCGAATGGATCGGACAAGGGATCGAAGGTCCCATCGCAGCTTGTTCCATTCGGTGCGGTCCAGATACCACCGGTTTCCGGGAAGCCCGCGATCGAATCAAATAGGGCGAACGGAGCTGCACCCATGGGTACTTCGATGACCGCATCCTCCCCAGCTTGAGGTCCTGTGAGGATCACAGCCTTCCAACCAGCGGCGGTTCCCGTGGCATCGGTCTCCCAGGTCAGAGTCAGGCATCCCGTGGAGTGATTCGAGGTGATGACCTGGTCCAGTAAGGATGCGTCGTAGGTGCCGACCGCGAAGGGACTTCCCGTATCCGTGTTCCCTTGGTGGATCATCAATCGATCACCCGGCCCAGGGGCCACGTCCCATTCCACGAACCGCAAGGTCGTAGCGGGACCCGCGTTCGGACCACCTGTGGGGCACACGGAGGCCACAGCCGTGGTCCCATTGGGATATGTCCCTGCCGTACCACCGGGATCGCAGACCATTCCCACACACAGATCGAACACGGCACCATCTGAAATGAGGACCACCTGACCCCAGGTTAGACGGGTCGGCAGCAAAGCAAGGCACACGGGCAGGCCCCAAGCCCACCCTCGACCCGAACGACGTGCGAGGAAGTGGATCACAGTTCAGGATACCAATAACCCTGGTAAGAGGGATGTGCAAGTTAGGTGGTTAGGACAGGCCAAGGCCAGTTCGGTCTCGTGTCCCGCACGAACTATCGACGGTCATGCGCATTTCATCGACCAATTCATCCGCAAAACGACACTGACGGTCAAGGACGTGGCACCTGCGTCACCTGTTACCTACGGCACGGCTGGTACCGCTGGCTCTTTGCCCAGGGTGATCGCCAACATCACCTCGTGGGTGCCTGAGCTATGGTTGCGCAGGTTGCTCGTGATGATATCGTAGGAGTAACCGAACTGGAAGGTCTTCTTCAGCCAATAACCCACCATGGCACAGTACGCATCGTTCGTGCGATAACCAGCACCCAACCACACGGTATCCTTGTACCGCACGGTCGCATTGATGTCGATCTTCGCTGGAACAGGGCTTGTGTACTTCACGAGCACCGATGGTTCGATCCGCCAATCCTCACCGATCGGGAAGCGATAGCCGCCCATCGCATAGTAGTGGTCCTCCATACGGCTGAGGGTCTCGCGGCTCTCATCCAGGAAATACACTTTGTTCCGAAGCAGTTGCGGAGCGGTAGCGCCGAACCAGAAGCGTTCGCCGTAGAGGTGGAAGCCGAACTTCGCATCGGGGAGCAGCTCACCTCGGAGCTGGTCATCCATCACCGGATCGTTCGGATCGTGGAACTCGATCTTAGAGCCATCGATCAGGAATTGCAACAGACCGGCCGAGACGGAGAGGGACAATTTCATGGTCTCGGTCAGTCGCAAGTGATACGCATAGGAGAACTGGATCCCGGTACGGCGTGTAGGGCCAACGATATCGGTGAAGAGATAGCCGCCCACTCCCATCTTCTCGCCGATCGGTGTGATCCCACTGAAGGTGAACGTACGCGGCGCATCCTGGATGCCCACCCACTGGTAACGGTGCCCACTGCGTATCTCGAAGAAGGGTCGGCTACCGGCAACGGCGGGGTTGAAGACGTAATCGTTGAACTGGTATTGCGTGAGCTGCGGCAACTGCTGGCCACTGGCGTTCAACACCAACGCGACCAGGCTGAGGAGGAGTGGATGGCGCATGGGGTCTGGTTCAACGGATGATCGTGAGCGGGCCGGTATAGGGCTCTGGGAATCGTTCGTCGTGCAGGTCGATCACGTAATAATAGGTGCCCACCGGGACGAAGCCGTCCTTGTAACGGCCATCCCACGGTTGGCGGTAACCCACGCTCCGGAACAGCATCTCGCCCCACCGGTTGTACACCTCCACTTCACAATCCGGGAACAGGTCGATCAGGTCGATCTGCCACACCTCATTGCTTCCATCGCCATTCGGGGTGAAACCGCTCGGGATCACCACCGTGGGCACCACGGTCACCAGGACAGAGTCCGTATCCACACAACCGTTCGGTGCCACCACGGTGAGCGTGAACCACGTGGTGACCAAGGGTTCGGCGATCGGTGTGGCACTGCTCGGATCGTTCAGTATGCTGTCGGGAGTCCAGGAGTAGGTGGACCCGATCGGCCCGGATGGTGATCCGCCCAAGGTCGCGGTCTCGTTGATGAAGAGGGTCTGGTCAGGGCCAGCATCGGCGATGGGAAGGGCCATGGAGGTGACGAGCACCACATCGGTTGCCGAGCATGGGCCATCGGATACGATGAGGGTGAAGAGGTGATCGCCCGAAGGCAGCACCGGCAGGATGAGGATCGGCGTGGTACCGATCTCCACCCCGTTCGGATCGCGCCATGACCAGGTCACCACACCCGTACTCGCCGATCCATCGAGGGTGACCGAAGTCCCGTTACATACCTGCTGGTCCGCACCGGCATCGGCAAGGATGGTCACAGCCGCGCCCACGATAATGGTCGTGTCGATCGTGCAGGCGTTCGCATCCGACAGCAGCAGGTGATGAGGGCCGGGAACAAGACCTGTAAGGTCCTCGGTGTTCCAGGTGGCTCCTGCGGGGCCGGTCCATTCGAACGTGTAAGTGGGCATGCCTCCGAAAGCCGTTGTCGCGATGGCCCCGTCCGCCGCATCGGCACAACTCGCATCGATCAGATCATCCACGGTGAACTCCAGCACCGGCGGCTCCGTGATGGTATAGTTGAAGGTGCTGTCGCATCCGACACCGTCCGTGATGATGAGGGAATAATCGCCTTGGCACAGGTCCGTCGCATTCGAATTCCCCGGCCCGTTGGGTGGTTCCGGCGACCAAGCGTACCCCAGTGTACCGATCCCACCTGTGGCCGCGGTGGTTATGGAGCCTTCGCAGACACTGTTGCAACGGAGGTCGGTCACCGTCGCATTGTCAAGGATCGGTGCGAAAGGCAGGATCGTGAAGGGCACGATGGTATCGCAGCCGAGCACATCGGTGATGGTCACGCTCCAGTTGCCCGCGCACAACCCCGTCACATCCGGGGTGCCTTGACCGCTCGCATCCGGCTGCCACAGGTAGGTGAAGGATCCCGCACCACCGGTGGGGACCACGCTCGCGATGCCATCACAGGGACCGTTGCAGGTCTCGCCACGGAACGATAGTGCCGGATCGATCGGTAAGCCTTCGGAGATGGTGAAGGGTAGATCGATCGAACATCCATGAGCATCAACGACCCTGACGGAATAGGCATCAGCGCAGAGCAGGTCGATGGCGTTGGTATCGGTGGCGACGGTGGTCCCGGCCTGATCCGTCCAAAGAATGGTGTACGGCACCACACCTCCTGTCACCGTGAGCACCGCTGTTCCTTCGCAACCCGCGTGACAGCGATTGTCCGTGGTGCTCAATGCCGCTTCCAGCAACGGTGGTTCCACCAGGTCGATGGTCACGTTCGTCGCACAACCGTTCGCATCATTGACCACACAGGACCAGGTACCCGCACAGAGATCAGCGGCCAGATCGCTTCCTTGTCCGTTCGGTGGGATGGGATCCCATGTATACGTATAGGCACCCGTGCCCCCTTGGGTGGTGAGTTGGATCGCACCATCGCACGCGGCATTGCACGTGATCGCCGTGGTATCGGCCACTACCACCAGCGGATCGGGGCTTAGCACCAGGAAAGGCTGCACCATGGAACAACCGGCATCATCGGTGATGGTGACCTGTGCATTTCCGGCACACAGGCCCTCGGCGAGCACATTTCCCTGGCCATTGGATGGCAGCGGGTCCCATTCGATCGTGTACGGCTGCTGGCCTCCGGTGGGGCCGACGGTCGCAGAACCATCGCACACACCCGCGCAAGTGACCGGCGTGGTGCTCAGGTTGGGGATGATCGGATCGGGCTCCGCCACGATCGCGGTATCAATGCTGAGACAACCGATGCCATTGGTCACCGTGGCGAGGTAGGCACCACCACAAAGACCGGTGATCCGTGTGCTCGAAAGGCCAAGGTCGTTACCGCTCGCGTCATACCATGCGACCGTGCAGGTCGGGATCCCGCAGTTGAACAGGACCTCCGCGCTGCCATCGCACAGCCCAGGGCAGGAAGTGGTATCGGCCAAGGTGGTCAGCACTTCACCGTTGAGGTCCTGGACCGGGACCAGAAGTTCCACGATGCACCCACTGGCATCGGTCACTTGAACGGTATAGAGGCCGGAGCAGATGTTGCTCAAGGTGTCATTGGTACCCTGAATGCCCCCACCAAGGGTCCACAGGAAGAGATAGGGATCCTGGCCACCCGATGCCACGACCGAGGCTTGTCCATCGCACAGGCCGCACTGGCTTGGCGTGGTGCTCGGCGCGAGTACCAAGGGAGCCGGTTCGACCACGTCGTAGGTGAACACTGCGCTGCATCCGTTCGCATCGGCTATCGTGAGGGTGTATGTGCCTGCACAGAGGTCGAAGGCGCCATTGCTGCCTTGGCCATTGGCGGGGACAGGGTCCCAAGTGTAGGTCTGGGCGCCGGTCCCACCCGATCCGGTAACAACGATACGGCCATCACAGGAGCCTGCGCAGGACACATCCGTGATCACAGCCGTTGCAGCGATGGGCGTTGGATCGATGATCAGCACCTGTACCGTGGTATCGCAGCCGGAAGCATCGGCAATAAGCACCTCGTACACACCGGCACAAAGTCCAGTGGCAACTGGATCCCCCTGCCCACCACCAGGTGGTGGAGACCAGGTGTAGGTGTAGGGTGCTACGCCACCGGTCGGCCCAACTGTCGCTGTCGCATCGCAGGCACCCGGACACGAGACCGGTGTGCTGCTTGAATTCGGAAGGATGATCGTACTGGTGCCCACCTGTGCTTCGGCGATGCTCACACAACCGGAGCCGTTGGTCACCTGCACGGTATACACACCTGTGCATAGTCCAGCCAGCAAGGGGTCCTGTCCGAGCACGTTCCCATTGGCATCCGTCCATTGGATGGTGCATGGTACCTCGCTGCACGTGAAGACCACTTCCACCTGGCCATCGCAACCATTCGCGCACAGGGTCTGTCCATCAACGACATCGAGCACCTCGGCATCGGCATCCGATACCTGTACGAGCACCTGTTGGCTGCAACCGAAATCATCGAAGACCGTGAGGGTATAGATGCCGCCGCAAAGCCCGGTGGCCGTTGGATCCGTGCTCACCTGGGTGGTGCCGAGCATCCAGCTATAGCCGTAGTTGCCCGTACCACCAGTGACCGTTGCCGTAGCCATGCCGTCGCAGAGCGGACAGGTGCTTGGGGTGGTCGTGGTGGAGACCGTCAAAGGTGCGGGCTCGGTCACCGTGAAGGTCCGTTGTAGTGCGCAGCCGTTATCATCGGTGATGGTCACACTCACGTTCCCGGCACAATAACCGAACGCAGCCGAGGAGCCTTGACCGCTCGCCGGTGGCGGATCCCATACGAAATCATAGCTCCCTGACCCTCCGCTCACGACCAGGGTGATGTTGCCATTGCATGCACCGGCACAGGAGGTACCCAGCACGATCGCATTGAACAGGGTCAGTGGTGGTGGCTCGGTGATGAGCACATCCATCGTGGTCCCGCATCCATTGCCATCCCCCACCGTCACTTGGTACACCCCTGCACAAAGACCGGTCGCATGCGGGGTGCCCTGCCCGCCCGCTGGCGGTGGATCCCACGCGAACGTGTATGGTGGTGTGCCGCTCGCGACACCGACCGTGGCGGTCGCATCGCATACACCGGTACAGGATACCGGGCTTGAACTGATGTTCAGCACGGCCACCACGGGGGCGACCACCGTGGCCGTATCGATGGTGATGCAGCCCGAAGCGTTGGTCACGGTCACATAGTAGTCGCCGGGGCAGAGTCCGTTCAGCGCATTGACATCGGTGCCGATCGTGTTACCATCCGCGTCATTCCAGGTGACCGAACAAGCCGGATCGGAGCAGGTGAAGGAGACCGACACGCTACCATCGCAGACGTTGGGGCAGCTCGTTGTTCCGTTCGTCACCGTGAGGGCCTCCCCATCCGTATCAGTGATGGCGACCACGTGTTGCACAGCGCACGCATTATCATCGGTGATCGTGGCCGTGTAAAGACCTGCACAAAGGCCCGTCACCGTAGCCGTATTCCCGACCACGTCGCCCTGTGCGTTCGTCCACTGGACAGCAAGAGCACCGGACCCTCCGCTGAAGGTGGCCGTTGCCGATCCGACACACACCTGGCATTGGCTCGGTGTGGACACCACATCCACCACGATCGGGCCGGGTTCATTCGTGGTGTAGCTGGCCTGTTGGGTACAACCGTTGGCATCGGTGATCTGCACGTTCCAAGTGCCTCCGCACAGTCCGGTGATGGTGGCCGTTCCCTGGCCAACAGGAGGCTGCGGAGACCATTGATACGTGAGGCCAGCGCCACCACCGGAAGCGGTCAGGACGATCGAACCATCACATACCCCGGCACATAGGGGGTGGTTGATCGCGACATCGGCGACGATGGGTGGTGGCTCAAGGATGAGCACTTCGGCCACCACGCTGCATCCGGTGGCGTCCACGATGGTCACCTGCACGGATCCGGGACAAAGACCTGCGACACTGGGCGTGCCCTGCCCGATGGGCGGAGGAGGCGACCACGTGTAGGTATAGGGTTCCACACCACCGGTGGGGCCCACCGTTGCGGTCCCATCGCAGGCTCCATTGCACGTGACCGGAGTGCTGCTGCTATTGGGCACGATCACTGCGCTTGGATCCACCGTGACATCAAGGGTCGTGGTACAACCGTTCACATCGGTGAGCGTAACGGTGTAGATCGTTCCGGCGCACAGGCCGGTCGCCGTGGTGGTGCCCTGCCCTCCGCCGGGAGCTGGTTGCCAGTCGATCAGGATGGTGCCGGTGCCCCCCGCCGGGGTGATGGTCGCTGTTCCGGTGCAAGGTCCGGCACAGGTCTCCGGCGTGGTGGCGACCACGGCCGAAAGTGGTACCGGCTCATTGATGACGAACGCGAGCGTGGTATCGCAGCCGGCAGCGTCCGTGATGGTCAATGTATGTGGGCCAGCACAGAACCCGGTCGCAGCGGCTGTCCCTTGGCCACTCGTTGGTGGGGGATCCCATACGAAGGCCGGTGCCCCGGTGCCCCCCGTGAACGTTGCTGTCACCTCGCCATCGCAGGTGCCGTTACAAGTGGGATCGGTGACCAGCAGATCCACGGTGATAGGTGGAGGCTCCACGATGGTGATCACCAGTGTGGTATCGCAGGTGCCCGAGGTGATGGTGACGGACCAATCACCCGCACAAAGACCCGACACATGGGCGGTATTCTGTCCTTGAGGTGGGGGTGGCGACCAGATGTAGGCATAACTTCCATCGCCACCCGTGGGTGCGAGGTCGATGGTCCCATCACAGCCACCAGCGCAGCTCACATCCGATCGTGTCGCGTTCGGGATGATCGGATCCGGTGCGGCGATGGTGAAAGCGATCGTGGTATCGCAGCCCACCGCATCGGTCACTGTGAGCGAATAGGCTTGTGCGCACAGACCCGTGGCCACATCGGTCCCTTGCCCGTTACCGGGGTCCGGCGACCAGGAATAGGCATAAGGGGAAATCCCGCCGCTCGCGATCACACCCGCTTCCCCGTCGCAAGTGGCAGGGCAGGAGGTTGCTTGGAGTTGCAGGGAAAGGAGGATGGGTGAGGCCGGTTCGATGTTGAAGGGGACCGTGATCGAACAACCGTTCGCGTCGGTGATGAGCAGGGTCACCGGACCCGCACAGAATCCCGATGCGCTATCGGTGCCCTGGCCCGTTGCGGGGTCGGGGGTCCACAGGTAATCGTAGTCCGGCGCACCGCCGCTCACGATCACACTGGCAGCACCATCGCACAGGTTGCTGCAGCTCACATTGACCTTGTTCTGCAACACGGTCATGGGCAAGGGATCCAGGATGTTGAAGGCGAGGGTGGTGTCACATCCCGATGCATCGGTGATCGTCAACTGGTGCGCTCCAGGGCATAGGTCGGTCGCCTGTGTCGTACCCTGCCCGACCACTGGGCCTGGTCCCCAGGTATAGACCAACTGACCGGTCCCTCCGGATGCGGACACCGTTGCGGTCCCGTCGCAAACACCGGGGCATGATGCATCCGTTGTCGCGATGGATGCGGAGATCGGCAGCGGCGCCACGATCGTGAATGTCAACGTGGTATCGCATGCCCCGGAGGTGATGGTGACCGACCGATCCCCTGCACAAAGCCCCGAAGCCTCGGCCGTTCCCTGCCCCATGGGCGGCGGTGGGGACCAAGCGTAGGTGAAGGCCCCGTTCCCTCCGGTGGGTGCCAGGGTGATCCGGCCGTCACAATCGCCTGCACAGGCCACATCGGTCTGTTGCGCATTCGGCACGATCGGTGCAGGTGCGGTGATGGTGAAGGCGATGGTGGTATCGCACCCCACGGCATCGGTCACTGTCAAGCCATACGCCTGTGGACATAGCTGGGTGGCCGTGGGGGTCCCCTGTCCGGTACCAGGATCCGGCGACCAGACATAACCATAGGCCGGTGTACCTCCGGAGACGATCACACCCGCTTCACCATCGCACACGCCGGGGCAACTTGCCGGAAGCACCTGGAGCGAGACCGATAGGGGCACGGCATCCGCGATGAGGAAGGCGATGGTGGTCGTACAACCATTCACATCGGTGATCAGGACCGATGCCGGACCCGCACAGAACCCGGTCGCATCGGCCGTACCCTGGCCCGTTGCCGGAGCCGGGGTCCACACGTAGGTGAAACCTCCGTTCCCACCGGAGGCCACCACCGAAGCGGTGCCATCGCAAAGCCCGCCGCAGGTCACATTGGTCTGGTTGGAGGTCGCGGTGATCGGTAGCGGCTCGTTGATGAGCACCGAGAGCGTGGTATCGCAACCGTGGTCATCGGTAACCAGAACGGAATAAGTACCTGCGCACAAGCCGGTGGCGGTCGCTGTGCCCTGGCCACTGCCGGGATCTGGTGTCCAAACGAAACCGTACGCCGGGACGCCACCGCTCACGGTCACCGTCGCCTCCCCGTCACAAGCGCCTGCACAGGTCGCATCCGTGCCGTCCACAGAGGTAACCAGGGGCGGTGGTGCGCTCACCAGGTAGGTGATGAGCGTATCACAACCAGCGACATCGCTGATCGTCACCTGCACTTCACCGGGGCAAAGCCCGGACACCTGTGCCGTACCCTGGCCGGTCGGTGGGGCGGGAGTCCAGAGAAAGGTGTAGCCCGGACTTCCGCCGGAGACCACCAGGCTGATCCCTCCGTCGCAGGTATTCGAGCAGGATGCATCCGTGACCGTGCCCACCACATTGAAAGCAGGCGGCGAATCGATCGTGATGGAGACCAGTGAATCACAACCCGATGGCACATCAGAGACCAGCACGGTGTACACCCCGGCACACAAACCTCCCGCGTTGGCCGTACCCTGGCCGGTACCTGGTTCAGGGGTCCACGCGAAAGTGTAGGGACCCATCGTACCTGATAGGGACACCGTAGCGGAGCCATCACAGGAAGAGGAACAGGTGGCCGGTGTGGTCTGTATGGCCAGGTCGATCGGTGGTGGCTGGGCGATGATGAAGGTCACCGTGGTATCACACCCGTTGGCATCGGCGATCCGCACACTATGGTTGCCGGCACAAAGACCGCTCACGCTGGTGGCCCCTTGGTTCACGGGAGCAGGCGTCCATGTGATGGTAAGGGTACCCGTACCCCCCGTGGGTGCGACCGATGCCGTACCGTCGCATTCGCCGAAGCACCCCGCATCGGTGAAGGTGAGGTTCGGAACGATGGGCTGCACATTGAAGAAGAAGGTGGTATCGAACGTACACTGGTTGGCATCCTCGATCTCCAGCGTATTGAGGCCCGCGCAGAGCTGGGAGAAGGACGAGTTGGAGCCAGCGCCATTGTTCCAATCGTAGGTGGAAGGAGAGACGCCACCGATGGCCAGCGCCGTTCGAGTTCCATTACAGACATCCGCACAGGTGGGTGGGGTGCCCTGGCCGAAGAAGATGACGCCGATGGGGGCCGGTTCCGACACATTCACCTGTACCGGACAGGATACGCCTTGTCCCACATCCGTCACCACCACGAGCTGTGGTCCACCGCAGGCGGTGGTCCATGTGGCCGTGTTCGGGCCGCCATTCAACCAGGCGTACGTGAAATTCCCACTTCCGCCTGTCACCGTCACGGTGACCGTGGCATTGCACTGCCCCCGGCAACGCACACCGTATCCATTGTAGTTGGTCACTACTTGTGCATTCACCGTGAACGGGATCTGTCCCGGCTCCGTACCGCACACATTGATGTCCCGATCACCGGCGGGGAATGCATCCGAGGACTGTTGGACAACGCCATTCACATCCAACACGGCTGAAGGCTGGTGCAACGCGCGGAAAGGCCCACCGACCGGCATTTCCGCAAGGGACCAGACTGAACGTCCAGCGATGATGGTGCCCCGTGATGGTGCCTCCTCCACCACGCGTTGTGCCGTGATCCGTGCCGCATTGGCGATGATCGTGCCTTGCCGGATCCGGATCGCCCCATCGACATGTAGATCGCTCACCACGGACCAGGAACCACTACCATCCAGCACCAGGTCACCGCCGATCCGCGCACCGCGTGGATCCAGGACCACACCTTGCCGACGTATCGTCAGACGCACCGGTACAGCCTTCTCCCAGTTCACTTCACCACGTGCCGACCAGGCTCCGGCGATCACCATCTCCGCTCCGTCACGACCACCGAAAGCGATGATGGCCCCACCGGCATCCGCCAAGAGGGAGCGGCATTCCGCACGTCCCCGCACCTCGACCCGCAGCGCCGTACCGGTCGTGATCACGGCATCCATCTCCGCATCGGGTACCGAAGCCCCCGAAGGTCCATCCGGGGTCATGCTCCAATGCGAAGCATCGTCCCAGTGCCCATCCCCTCCCACCCAATAGCGGGTTTGGGCCTTGACGTTGACCGCCAGGACCAGCAGAAGGATCGTCAGGAGCTTCGGAAGCAGGGCGTAGGTTCTATTCACGGTTTCTTGCTTCTAATCGAACGCTGGACAACTGATCATGCGCTTGGCGCCATCATCCGCACGACAGGGGGTGATCGCGAGGATGATCTCGTGGGTGTTGGAGCTTGCGGTGCGCAGCCGCGAGGTGGTGATGTCGTAACTGTATCCGAGCTGGAAGAACTTGAGGAAGCCGACCTTCATCATGGCCACCAGTGCATCCCCATTGCGGTACCCGATGCCGATGCCATGAACACGGTTCCACTCCACCATGCCATTGAGGTCGAATGCCATCGGTGCCCCACCGACGAACTTCGCCAGCCCGCTGGGCACGAAGGCCGTTCTGCGCCCTATGCGGTACCGATAACCCGCGCTGAGCATGATATGCCTGCCGAATCGCGATGCGTCCGTACCGATCCCTCCCAACCGGTTGGCCAGGAGCTCGTGGATCGACAGCCCGGCCCAGGCCGTCTTGCTATAACACCAGATACCGGGTGTGATCTCCGGATAGACCAGTGCCGCGGCCTGCGAACCGAGGACCGGGTCATCATAATCCGCCAGGGTGGTCTCCCCCACCGACAACTTCACCTGCCGCACGCCCCCGAAGAGACCCATGGACAGGTAGAAATTCCGGCTCATCTGGATGTGGTAGGCGTAGGCCAGGAGGAAGCCCGTGTAACCGAAATTGCCTGCCTCGTCCGCTTCGATGAATGCACCGACACCGTGCTTATTGGCTTGGAATGGCTTGCCCTTGGCGCGCAACACGCCATGCAGGCTCACCCATCCCGTAGTGGGCGCACCATCGTAGCCCACCCATTGTTGCCTGTACCCCAGGCGCAGGTCCAGGCAGTCCTTGCTGCCCGCCACCGCCGGATTCACACTGAACTGATTGAAGACGTACTGGGAGTACTGTGCCAGTTGTTGCGCCTGGACGAGCGTGCCGACCAGGAACAGGAAGAGGGTGGCCCGGTACCTCATCGCACAATGGTGACGAAGCCCGTGTAGGGCGGCGATCGCCCCTCGAGCTGATTCAACTGGATATGGTAGTAGTAGGTGCCCACGGTGAGCGCGCGCCCATCGTTCGTTCCGTCCCAAGGCTCGCGGTACCCGTTGCTGCGATGGACGATCTGGCCCCAACGGTCATGGATCACCACCTCAGCCCCGGGATAATCCTCCATACCGCGGATCATCCACGTATCATTCTTCCCATCGCCGTTCGGGGTGAAGGTGTTGGGCGGCTCGACCCGGCGGATCACCTCAATGGTCACCTCATCGGTATAGGTACACCCGTTGATCTCGCTGGTCATGGTATAGATCGTCGTGGCCGATGGGCTGGCTATTGGATCCGGGATGCCGTTCCCGCTAAGCCCCGCCGTGGGTGACCAATCGATCGGGCCTGCGCTATACCCATCGAGCTCCACCCCCTCACCCATGCCGATGGTACGGTCCGTTCCCGCGCTCATATCCACCCCGATCACATCCGCACCCGGCCCGGTGATCGCGATCCGGAAATCACATTGTGCCGGGAAGAGCGTTCCATTGTTCATGGCACCTGCCACCACGATCCAATAGAGCGTGTTGGGCTGGAGCGCTTGCGTGGTCACCGAGAGGTCGATGTCGCTCTCCACGCACGACGATACCGCCGCGAACTGGGTAAGCGAACAACTCCCGTCCCCTTGCAACACCACTACGTTCAGTTCGTCGTCATAGTCCGGCAGGTCCACGCAATCACCGATGATCACCGCCACGGTGACCGGCCCACCAACGGAATTGGTACTGAAGGTGTACCAAGTGGCCGAGGGCGTGCCACAGAAACCAGGGACCGGCGAACCACCGGTGTTGTTCCCGATCACATCGGTATGGGCGCAGAGCCGTTGTGCCGTGGCGCAATCGCCATTGGCCGGTTGGGCGCGGACCGTATGGACCAGCAGGGCCATGGCCAGGAGGGAGGCGACACGCATCATTACGACCAACGGGACCATACGCGGGTACAGGTACGGCCGAGCCGAAGGTAGACGGCCGTGTTGCGGTGACAGGGCGCACATGATCCGCACTTTCGCACAAGGTACTGTTGAGTTCAACCGATCCGACATACGCGCCTAAAGGGCCATGGCGAGCACGACCGAGGTGCTGAAGGCGAGCTTATCCGCTCCTCCTACGCGCGTGAAGGACCGAAGGAGCACAACGGCGAGCACGGCGTCCGCCAAGAGGATCAAGCCGGGCACGTTCCGAGGGGCGCCGAAGGAACGCTACGGGAATATCCCGCGCTCCTTGTACGCGCTCTCCAGCCTCCGCAAGGCCACGATATAGGCGCTCGTCCGCCAGTCGGTATCGAACTCCGCCGCCGTATGGGCCACCTGGGTGAAAGCGGTGGTGATCTTGTCCTCGATCATCCGCAACACCTCATCGATCCTTCCATGCTCCATGCGGCGGTTCAGCAACCATTCGATGTAGCTACCGATCACGCCGCCGCTGTTGCAAAGGATGTCGGGAATGATCTCCACGTGGTTCCTGTGAAGGATCGCCTCCCCTTCCGTATCGGTCGGCCCATTGGCTCCTTCGGCCACCACTTTGGCCTTGATCGACCCGGCATTCGTCGCTGTGATCTGGTTGCCCAAGGCCGCAGGAACGACGATATCGCAGTCCAGGCCGAAGAACTCCTCTGCCGGCATGGGCGCAGCACCTTTGAAACCGGCCACGCTGGCTGCATTCGTCTCCACATGGGCGTGCAGTGCTTCCGGGTCGATCCCCTCCGCCTTGTACAAGGTCCCGCTCGCATCCTGTACAGCTACGAGCACGGCCCCCTCGCGGGCCAGGAAGTGCGCGGTCCAGTAGCCCACGTTCCCGAAGCCCTGAACGATGTACCGCATGCCCTTCAGATCGGCGTTCCGGCGCTGGGCCCAGGCCTTCAACGTCACCACCACCCCGAAGCCAGTGGCGCGATCGCGGCCGTCGAGGCCACCGGAGCCGGTCGGCTTACCCGTCACCACGTGCATGTTGGAGGACCTGGTGTTCGCCGGTTTGGTGCTGCAGTATGTGTCCGCGATCCACGCCATGATCTGGCTGTTCGTGTTCACATCGGGCGCCGGGATATCGAGATCGGGACCGATGTTATCGCCCAATGCATAGGTGAAACGGCGTGTGATGCGTTCCAGTTCAACCCTGGAATAGCGTTTCGGATCGATCTGGACCCCTCCCTTACCGCCGCCGTAGGGAAGTCCGGCGAGGGCCGTCTTCCAGGTCATCCAGATCGCCAGGGCGCGCGCACTTTCGATATCCACGGTGGGGTGATACCGCAGGCCGCCCTTGTACGGGCCGAGCGCGTTGTTGTGCTGTACGCGGTAGCCGGTGAACACTTCGATGCTCCCGTCATCCATCCGCACCGGGAAGTGGACCACGATCTCACTGTTGGTCCGGCTCAGGATCTCGCGCACACTGGCGTCCAGGCCCATCACATCGGCGGCCCGTTCGAACTGGTCCATCACCACCTTGTACATGCCCTGCCGGTATTGTGTCTGCCCGACTTCCGTTGTTCCCATCGTTCTATGGTTCCATGACCTGCTATCGCGGTGCAAAGTTGGTGTGTTACCGCTTTCGGTGGCAATGACGGAACCCCGATCCGGTGGTGTTGGTTCCGCCTACGCTCCACCCGTGGAAGACCAACGAGGGCATGGATGAACCTGCACCAGGTTCACGACCACCCCTTCGAGGGGCCATGGCATGTGCAACGGAACACCGGATCGACCTGTGACCCCACCAGGAGTCGAACCTGGATCAAGAGTTTAGGAAACTCCTATTCTATCCATTGAACTATGGGGTCCGGATAGCGGGCGCAAAAGTAGACGGATCGGTCCTTCTGCACAGCAAAGAGGCGCTACCGCACCTCGCACCCGTTCCCGAGCACGTTGTCCGGCCGCACGAAGTGAAGTTCTCCCTGCGGATCCTCGGCCATCAGCACCATGCCCTGGCTCTCCACACCGCGCATCCGGCGTGGTTCCAGGTTGGCCAGGAAGAGCACCTGCTGGCCGGGCAAGGTGGCCGGATCGAAGTGCAGGGCGATACCGCTCACCACGGTGCGGGGCATTGCTTCACCGATGTCGATCGTGAGCTTGAGCAGTTTATCGGCCTTCTCCACTTTCTCGGCGGACACGATAGTGCCGATCCGCAGGTCGAGCTTGGCGAAATCGTCGAAGGGGATGTTCGACTTGGCCGGTGCTTCCATCTTCGTTTCCGGTCCTTTCAAAGGTGCGGTCGGTTGGGGTTGTGTGGCATGCAGGCGGTCCACCTCAGCTTTGATCGCCTCGTCGTCGATCGGTTTGAACAGGTGCTCCGGCTTGCCCAGTGCGGCCCCGGGCACCACCAGTCCGGCCCGAAGCGCATCCTCCCACGTTAATGCCCCCAGGCCCAGCATGCGGCGCAGCTTCTCCGCAGTGAACGGCAGAAAAGGCTCCAACAACACGCTCAGCGCAGCGGTGATCCGCAGGCTATTGAACAGGATGGTGCGCACACGTGCCGGATCGGTCCTCTCCAGCTTCCATGGCTCGGTCTCGGTGAGGTACCGGTTCCCAAGGCGAGCGGCTTGCATCGCACTCGCCATGGCATCGCGGAAGCGGAAGCGATCCACCTCATCGGCCACCTTCGCGGGCAGCGTGTTCAACTCGGCCCACAACAGCAGGTCCTGCTCGTTGCCATCGGTCGGCTCCGGTACACGGCCGTCGTGGAACTTGTGGCAGAGCACGAATACCCGTTGCACGAAGTTGCCCAGGATGCTCACCAGCTCGTTGTTGTTCTTGTCCTGGAAGTCCTTCCAAGTGAACTCACTGTCCTTGAACTCCGGGAGGATACTGGCCAAGGCATAGCGCAGTTCATCCTGCCGCCCGGGCCAACGCTCGATGTACTCGTGCAACCACACGGCCCAGTTGCGGCTGGTGCTCAGCTTCTGCCCTTCCAGATTGAGGAACTCGTTGGCCGGCACGTTCTGCGGCAGGACGTAGCCGCCGTGCATCTTCAGCAGGATCGGGAAGATGATGCAGTGGAAAACGATGTTGTCCTTGCCGATGAAATGCAGCAGGCGCGTATCGTCGGCCTTCCACCACTTCTCCCAATCCACGCCCTTATCCCGGGCCCATTGTTTGGTGGCGGTGATATAGCCGATCGGCGCGTCCAACCACACGTACAGCACCTTGCCCTCGGCGTTCGGCAACGGTACCGGTACGCCCCAGTCGAGGTCGCGCGTCATGGCCCGTGGGCGCAGGCCATCCTTCAACCAGCTGGTGCACTGGCCCAGCACCTGCGGCTTCCACTCCGAGGCATCGTGTTGCTGCACGCCATCGAGCACCCCTGTATTGATCCATTGGTCCACCCAGGCCTGCGCGCGGTCCATGGGCAGGTACCAGTGCTTGGTGGGTCGCAGCACAGGCGTACTACCGCTCAGGGTGCTGCGTACATCCTTCAGTTCCTTCGGGCTCAGCGCGGTGCCGCACCTCTCGCATTGGTCACCGTACGCTTCGGTGTTCCCGCAAACAGGACAAGTGCCTTTGATGTAGCGATCGGCGAGGAACTGCTTCGCTTCCTCGTCGTAGTACTGCATCTCCTCCTGTTCGGTGAAGGCGCCGTTGCGATCCAGTTGCAGGAAGAAGTCCTGGCTGGTCTGCTTGTGCAGTTCCGCGCTGGTGCGGTGGTAGATATCGAAGTGGATGCCGAAGTCCTGGAATGCCTTGCCCATCATGGCGTGGTACTTGTCCACGATGGCCTTGGGGGTGGTACCATCCTTCATGGCCCGGATGGTGATGGCGGCACCATGTTCGTCGCTGCCACAAACAAAGAGCACCTCCTTACCCCGTGCCCGCAGGCAGCGCACGTAGATGTCCGCAGGCAGGTAGGCCCCGGCGATGTGGCCGATGTGCAGGGGGCCGTTGGCGTAGGGCAATGCGGCGGTAACAGTGGTGCGGGCAGGGATCTTCATGCAGGGTGATGGCCAACACGCGTGACGGATCGGCGCTGATCACGCAGGGCCGCGAAATTAGGCCGGGGATGTGGAGCATCCTTCATGCATCCAGGTCCGATCGACGCTTTGGTGGTGGCACACCAGGTGCCACAGGCGTGCGGCCGAGATGGAAAAAGCCAAGGCATCAGCACCACGGACCGCACTTCCTGGCTACTTTGTGCTGGTATGGGTGCCGAAAGATCCGCCGATCGCCGGGAGGTGAAACTTGTTCCCCTGTTCCATCGCGGAGCGGAACGGATCGCGCTGCACTTCCCCAAGGACCCGCAGTTGATCACTGCTGCCAAGGCCGCCGGGGCGCAATGGAGCAACACGCACCAGTGCTGGTACGTGCCTGGCGGCCGTGCAACCGTTTCCACGGTATTCAACGCCTTCCGGGGCAAGGCCTGGGTGGACTATTCCGCGCTGAAGGATCCGTCCAAGGAACCCGCTGCCATGCATCCCAAGGCCGGAGCATCGGCCCATAAGGCCGCCCTTCCATTGGCGGCCACACAGGCTGAAGCACTGAACGCCTTGCAGCAGAAGCTGGAGATCGCCCGATACAGCCCGCGCACCATCGAAACGTACCTCAATGCCACCAAGCACTTCTTCCTGCACTTCCCCGGCAAGCACCCCGGCGACATTCGCACGGAGGGCATTGAAGCCTACCAGCACCACTTGGCAACCGTTCGGAAGGTGAGCAACAGCCACCTGAACCAGGTGGTGAACGCCGTGCGCTACTACTACATGAACGTGATGGGGGATGCCCAGCGGGTCACCTTTATTGAGCGGCCGCGCCAAGAGCGAAAACTACCCACGGTGCTGAGCGAAACCGAAGTGGCCTCCCTATTGCGTTCGGTGGACAATTTGAAGCACCGCTGCATCCTGATGTTGATCTACTCCGCCGGTTTGAGGCTCAGCGAGCTCGTGGGCTTGGACCTGACGGACCTGATAA
>JADLAI010000142.1 GCA_020848295.1 Flavobacteriales bacterium | reverse complement strand
TCACCCTTGCTCTGGCCGCCGCCCTGGCGCCCCACGACTTCTTCGTCTCCATCCTCACCATCCGCCACACTCCCACCACACGGACCCTCGACCTCACCTGGCGGATCACTACACACGACCTGGAACATGCACTGGAGAACGTTGCACAACTGAAGCTCGGCTCGGTCCAAGAACATCCGAAGGCCGACAGTATTCTCAATGCATACTTCAAGCTGCACTTGGTGCTCATGCAGGACAAGCAGCTATCATGGAAATGGATCGGCAAGGAACTGGACGGCGAAACACTTTACTGCTACCTGCAGGTGGACAATATCGCCACTCCGAACGACCTCCTGGTGCAGAACACCCTGCTGCAGGACCTGTTCTACGAGCAACAGAACCTGGTGCATGTGGAGGGTGAAGGGATCCCAACGCGATCACATACCTTCATCCAAGGATCAGGACCACATACCTTCACTTGGTGAACCTTCGAGTCGTGATCAACCGGATCACATGCTTCCTGGTGGTCACAGTGCATGGTTGTACGCAAACCCATGGACCTACGGAACCGACCTTCGGACCACGCGAAAAGACACCATCCCGACCCATCGTGGATCCAGGCTTGAGCTATCATAGTACACGCGCCGATACCATTGGTCTCGAACGCGATCTACGCATCATCGAAAGTCGACTGGGGCCGCTCGACCCAGCCATTCGTGACAGCCTCGTGGTACTTGAAGTCAGCTATTTCTCCTTCACCGACACCACCTGCACACGGATCGACACTTCCAGGCTATACAGCGGGGTCATGCTCGTACACAAGTGCATCACCAAGGATGTGCGGAGCATATTCGAGGCCTTCCGTCGCGACACCTTCCCGATCGCCAAGGTGATCCCCATAAATCGGTATGGACTCAACGCGGATTCCACCGGCTGGAACGATCCAGCCTCCATGTCCGACAACAACACCAGCGCCTTCAACTATCGCGGCAAGGCCCATGTGCCGGAACGCTCGAAACATGCACAGGGCATTGCCATCGACATCAATCCCCTACTGAATCCCCTCATAAGGCACGGGCGGAATGGTGTGATCCGCGAACCTCCGGAAGGGCGATACGACCCGTCGAGGCCCGGTACGCTCACAAGGACCAACACCGCGCGATACCTACATTCGATGGGGTGGTCTTGGGGTGGCCGATGGCCACGACCACAGGACCATCAACACATCGAAAAGAGCCGTGGAAATTGCGCACACGTGAACCATTGATCTCAACAGTCGATCGAGGTTGGGCCGAAATTCCATTCCAGACCGACACCCACCCAAGTTGCCCGATGAAACACTGAAGCGATGATCCTGCAGAACTGGTGGTTCACCACCTTGCTCGGAACGGACGACCCGATCCAACCCCCGCTACGGAAAGATATCCGCGCTGATGTACTGATCATCGGTGCAGGTGCGGCCGGGATCTCCGCGGCACTTCACTTCGTGGGTAAAGGGCTGAAGGTGGTGGTGCTCGAGCGGAACATCCTCGGTGGGAGCACATCCGGCAAGAGCGCGGGCTTCCTCACGCCCGACAGCGAACTCGAACTGTCGCAGCTCATCCGCCGGTTCGGTGTGGACGGTGCACGCGACCTCTGGAGCGTGCCCACAAAGGGGATCGACAGGATGCGGTCCACCATCACCGGGCATGGGATCGATTGCGACCTGCAACGCCAGGACAGTCTGTTCCTCGGCATCGGTAAAAGTGGATGGGCAGACATCCAGGACGAGATGCGGGCAAGGACCGCATTGGGGTTCGATCAAACACTGTACGACGCCAATGCCTTGACGAAGATCATCGGATCCAACGGTTACTCCGGTGCGGTTCGGTATGCCGAGACCTATGGGGTGAACGCGTTGCGCTATTGCCAGGGTGCCAAGAAGATCCTGGTCGGGAATGGCATCGAGGTCCACGAAGCCTCAGAAGTGCTGTCCATCGAAGATCACTGCGCCAGAACCCATCTGGGCTCGGTGACCGCCGACCAGATCATCGTTTGTGCGGACAAGCTGGACCGGTCGCTCACGCGCTTCGCCGACAACGTGTACCATGCGCAGACCTTCCTCTCCATCAGCGAACCGTTGAACGACCGCATGGTCGCGTCGATCTTCCCGAGCGACCGCTTCCAATGCTGGGATTCCACTTTGGTGTACAGCTATTTCCGGCTGACGGGCGACAACCGGATCCTCCTCGGCGGGGGCGACATGCTCAGCACCTTCGCGAAGAACGACCTGGACTCGCCACGGATCATCAACCGGGTGATCGCCGGTTTCAAGGAGAAATTCCCGCAGTTGCGCGATCTGGAGTTCATCCAGTACTGGCCTGGCCGGATCGATAGCACCAGGGACCTGCTGCCCACGGTGCTCAAGGACGAGCGCGCGCCCTGGTTGCACTTCGTCCTGGGTTGTGTGGGACTGCCGTGGGCCACGTTCTGCGGCGATTTCGCTGCGCGCCATGCGATGAACGGAGGCAACGAGCCCGACAAGCACTACTACGATTATTTCCGGCCGGATCGGGGTTTCTTCGTGCCCCTCTGGCTCGAACGCGTGCTTGGGAAACAGATCGTCTTCTCGCTCAACAACGGTTGGGCCAAGTACTATCAGAAGGATGTGCAGAACAATGCGCGGACCAGGGCGATCGTGTCCGGCAGGCACGCAGGAATGACCTGAATTGGAACACGGTCCGTTCGGTGGGTCCATCCTGGTATGCCGTGGTACGATCCGGTCCAGCGCCATTTCCGACCTTCGTTGCCACTGGTGGATCGGACATGCTCCATCAGGTGATCAAAACCTGAACGATGATGAGTCGATTCAACCTGGCCAAAGCCGACCCCGAGGCATACAAGGCGATGCTCGGTCTGGAGAACTACCTCGCCGCGAGCGGACTGGACAAGCGGCTTTACGAACTGGTCAAGACCCGTGCCTCGCAGATCAACGGTTGCGCGTACTGCATCAATATGCATGTGCGCGATGCCATGAAACTTGGTGAAACGGCGCAGCGTCTGTTCCTGCTCGATGCCTGGCGCGAGACAGACCTCTTCACGGCGAAGGAACGAGCGGTGTTGGCCCTTACCGAAGCCATGACGCTGATCGCCGGCAGCCCCGTGCCCGATGAGGTCTACGATGCAGCCGCAGCCCAACTCACAGCCAAGGAGATGGCCGCCGTGATCATGGCCGTCGTGGCGATCAATGGTTGGAACCGGATCGCCATTACGAGCCATACGCCCTTGGATTAGCGTCGTGCATTCCGACCAGGTCGTATCCCCGCATAGGGGCCGCGAACCGTATCCATCGAACATGGAGCTCGAAGCCCTCATCAGCAGACTGAACGACTTGCGGACCACCAGCCGGGAACTTGACATCCCGGAGGTTGAACGAACGGCCATGACGGACCAGGTCGCGGCCTTCGCGAACACCTTCATCAACGGGCTGGACAACGTGAAGGGGTTCCGCACCAAGGCGATCGGGGATCTCTCGATCCAAGG
>JADLAI010000141.1 GCA_020848295.1 Flavobacteriales bacterium | reverse complement strand
TCGCGCTTTGCATCTTTTCCTGGATGATGGTGCGTAGGTGGGCCAGGTAGCGCTGCCGCATGGTGGGTACGGCGAGCATCCGGTTCAAAAGCGGATAGTTCGCGTTGTCCGCATGATAGAACGGCCCCCAGTTCGCCGCGGAGTTCTTCATCACGCTGTTTCCATCATACTCCAAGGGGGTCATCCGTTCGGTCTCCGCATCGAAGTACAGGTAGTAGTCCATCTTGCCCTTGTACACGTAGCCATCATCATCGCCGAAGGCGATCTCGCTGGCCAGGAACCAGAGGGTCCGGTCCACGTCCAGGTATCGCTCCAAACTGTCCTCCAAGGCGGCCAACGGGGTTTGGTTCAGCTTCTGGCATACCCGGACCAGGTCTTCCCAAGGGTCCGTCCTTTCGGAGCGCTTCAGGGTATAGTACGGTTGGTAGGCAGTGGTGTCGGCACCCAGGTCGTTGAGGGCCGCTGTACCATCACCCCAACCACCAGGTCCGCCGGGTACCGTGGTTGGGCGGTCCGCGCGCCAAAGGCTACCGTCGTTGCTGAAGTACCACTCGCGCAGGAAGTCGCTGTTCAATTGCTGGACGTTCGGGTACAGGCCCCAGCTGGCTCCGTTGATGTTCAGATGGACGAAGTTGGCCTTGGCCGCTGGTATGTGGTCGCGGATCAGGTCCAGGTACACCACCTCCCGTAGGAATGAAGCATCCTGGAACGCATTGTTCAAGTTCAAGGTCTCATAGCCCATCAGGTCCTGGTCGGCGATGGCGTGGTCCATGGTGATGTTGAACGAGCGCTTCTGTGATCCACTGGGCAGCATGCTGTAGCTCGTCTGCCCCTTGAAGCGTACGCCGACACTATCGTACACCACGCCATCCACCGTAAGGGTGGCCGGAATATCCGTTTGGCTGTTGTAGTTCTGGGTCAACACGTTCCAATAGCTCGATTGTGCGAACTGCAGGTCGAGGGTGCGGATGGTCTGTTTGGCATAGAGCCCAGTGCTGGGTAGGCCACCGGTGTGCAGCATGTGGTTGGCCGGGTCCAGGTACATTTCCGCGGGTAGGCTCTGCGCTTGTGTCCCGCCTCCGATCAGTAGGAAGAGGGTTGTCATGGTGGGCGCGGTGTATCGCATCGGTCGGGTGGTGTGGCGTTGCCTCGTCCTCGTTAGGACTCCGTACGACCGAACCGGTTCGATCGGGCAGGCGTCCATTTCGCTGGATCGCGCCCGGTGCTCGGCCGATGGCCGGAATGCAACGTCGAGCTCAGTTCACTTGCTCACCTGCCACATACGTGGCCCGCACCCGAAGCTTCTTGTTCATCCGTAACGCGGCGGCCAAGTCGGTGTCCAGGATCACGAAATCGGCCCATTTGCCGGGTTCCAAGCTACCCACCTCCTTCTCGCTGAACGTGGCGATCGCGTTCCAGATGGTCATCCCTCGCAGGGCGTTCTCGGCGCTCAAGGCGTTGGCCATAATGTAGCCACCGTCCGGCTGCCCTTGCGCATCCTTGCGTTCCACGGCTGCTCGGAAGGTGGCCAATGGGTCGATCCCTTCCACGGGGAAGTCCGTGCCCAAGGCCAATAGGCCCATGGTCTTGCGCAGGTCCTCGTAGGCGTATGCGCTGCCGATGCGGTCCGGCCCGAGCCGATCCACGGCCCAAGGTCCATCGCTGGTGGCGTGCGTGGGCTGTACGCTCGGGATGATGCTGTATGCGGCGAACTTCGGTCGGTCCTCGGGGCTCACCACCTGCGCATGCTCGATCCGCCAACGCAGGTCATTCGTACCACCGAGCACTTCGCCGTATACATCGAGCAGCAGCTCGTTGGCACTATCGCCGATGCAGTGCGTGTTCATTTGGAAGCCGTGCGCCTTGCACCAATGCGCCACATCCAGGAAATGCTCCCGTGTGGCCAGCTGTAGGCCATGGTGCCCGGGTTGGTCGGTATAGGGCTGCTTCAGCAACGCGCCACGCGATCCCAATGCACCATCGGCATACACCTTCACCCCGCGCACCTTCAGCCGCTCCGCGTCGATGATGCCACGCCGGGCGAAGTGATCGAGGTTCTCCGGGGCATCGGCCACCATGGCGTAGATGCGCATCTTCAACGTACCCTCCCGGTGCATCCTGTTGATCAGCGCGATGCTTCCCGTATCCAGGCCCGCATCACACACCATGGTCAAACCAACGGCGAAGCAATCGGCCTGCGCATCCAACAGGGCCTTGCGTTTGGTCGCCTCATCGGCTTCCTCGAAGATCCGCTGGAACACGTTCACCGCGTTGTCGATCAGGATCCCCGTGAAACGTCCGCCCGACATCAGCATCTGCCCGCCGACGATGTGCGTGTGTACGTCAAGGCCCGCTGCGCGCAAGGCGGCATCGTTCACCAGTGCCGCATGTCCATCCACCCGCTGCAGCAGCACCGGCCGGTCGGGGAACAATTCGTTCAACCTTTTGTTGTCGGGGTATGCCTGCATGGGCCACAGGTTCTGGTCCCATCCACGCCCGATGATCCACTTCTTGTTCGGGTTCGTCTCGGCGTAGCGGGTCACACGGTCGATCATCTCGTCCATCCCGGTCACCCCTTGCAGATCCACCTTCTGCTTGTTCAGTCCGTAGCCCAGGAAGTGGCAATGCCCGTCGATGAACCCCGGATAGACCACCCGCCCGGCCGCATCCACCGTCCGTTTCGCCGCATACCGGTTCAGGATCTGCCGTTCCGGGCCAAGCTCAACGATCCGTCCGTCCCGTACGGCCATCGCCTGGTACACCCCATCGCCCTCGTCCATGCTGTGGATGCGTGCATTGTGGACCACCAGGTCGGCCTCTTGGGAGTGGTAGCAGCTCACCATCGAACCGGCGAGCAATAGAGCGAGGTAGGGTCGGGTCATGGGGCGATGATCCGGCGGAGCCAGGGCCAGCGGGCCATGAGCCGCGTATGGTCAAGGATCAGGAGGCCGGCGATGAGGAGAAAGGGAAGAAGCGGGGTGCGGTACCGAACCACCGCACCCATCACCGGGGTGGTCCAGCCGATCACCAGTGCCAACAGGGCCACGTAGAGCAGCAACGAAAGCAACAAGGCCGGGTCCACCGTTCGCCAAGGCCGATGATGGACGACACAAAGGCCGAGGAAGAATAGGATGGCCGCATTCTCCACCGCGGAGATCAGTCCC
This sequence comes from Flavobacteriales bacterium, assembly GCA_020848295.1. GTDB lineage: Bacteria > Bacteroidota > Bacteroidia > Flavobacteriales_F > PHOS-HE28 > PHOS-HE28. The sequence goes on along the minus strand of JADLAI010000141.1, from coordinate 2,923 downwards.
AGACCTCCACCGCCCACATGCACCAGAGGCCCTGCCAAGGTGCTGAAGAGCGCGTACGGTGCCTGTTTCGCGAAAAGCCACACCTCGGGTAACAGGAGTTCGGGCATCACGAAGCTCCCCGAGTCCATTTTCAGGGCCAGCCCAACGAAGTCCCGTTGCTTCATGGTGAGGATGCCCAGCACATCCCAACCCGGTAGGATATGATGCAAGTTCAGACCTGCCACCACCATGGAGCCGTAAACGATCAAGGCCTTCGCCCACAGCGCGGGACGTTCCGCACCCCGCGCCCACACCAACAGGACGATCGCCGGCAGCAAGCTCATCAACACATAGAACTTCAGGAAGAACAGCATCACCATGTTGAACAAGAGCAGGGCCACACCCCAAGGGCCGACCCTGCCGCTGGATCCGCGATGGAGCTGGTACACCAGCATGCCGATGCCGAAGAAGAGCAGGCTTTCCTTGATCACACCGCTGGCCCAGAACACCACCGAGGGTACCAGGAACACCGCCGCCACCAACAGCCGCTCCATGCCCGGCAGGGCACGTACGAATGCCCGGTGGATCCCAACCGATCCGGTGAGGGAGAGGAAGGCACTGGCCACCGTATGCACGTGGAACTCGCCGAAGCTGAATAGCCGTACGAACGCATTGAAGCGGATGATCGTGTGCGCATCGTTGTACAGGTTGCTCTCGTAGTGCCGTACCCAGTTGTTCATCGCGTCATAGTACCGCTCATGGAAGTACGGTGTGTCGTTCCCGATACCGAACAACATGCGCAAGTAGTCCATCGGTGCCTCGGGCAATGCCTTGAACATGTGCGCACTGTCGTCGAAGTACTTGAACACATCGGCCATGGCGCGCTCCGGATAGATATGGGTGTACACCACTGCGAGCAAGGTGCCCGCCCCGATGCGGAGCACGAAGAGCCCCGCCACCCAACCGTATGGCAACCCCGGCACCTGCGCGAAGAACGGGATGCGCCGCATGGCATACAGCAACAATGCGGAATACGCGATCGCGAGGAGAACGCCGGTCATGTACGAGCTATGGTCGGTACCTCCAGGGGTACGGGGTGCCAAGGTAGCCGCTGACGAGGGGTTCTCCCCAACCACCGGCCACTGGTGGTGGCCCTGCTTGGGTGCGGTCACGGCCGTTCCGCGGATCGGTCGATCCGTTCACGTCGGTGGGCGCGTGGTGTCGCGGCATCGTCCTCCGCACCATGAACGTCGGGGGGGGCACCGACCTTCCGCTCCCTTTGCTCGGATCGCCCTCGCTCCCATGGCGAGCCCTACCTTCGCACCCGCTATGGCCACGACCACGAAGACCACCAACCCCGACACTGCTCCGTCGGGCCTGGAAACCGCCAAGAAGCTGGGGCTGCTCCCAGATGAGTTCCACCGGATCGAGGAGATCCTCGGCCGTACGCCGAATTTCACGGAGCTCAGCATCTACAGTGCCATGTGGAGCGAGCATTGCTCCTACAAGAACTCCATCAAACAGCTGAAGACCCTGCCGCGCACCGGACCCAAGCTACTGGCCGAGGCCGGACAAGAGAACGCCGGGTTGGTGGACATCGGCGATGGCTGGGCCTGCGCTTTTAAGATCGAGAGCCATAACCACCCCAGTGCCATTGAGCCATATCAAGGTGCGGCCACGGGCGTGGGGGGGATCAATCGCGACATCTTCACCATGGGCGCACGGCCCATCGCCCAACTGAACAGCCTGCGTTTCGGGGACATCACCTCCGACGCACGCGCACGCTGGCACATGCGGGGGGTGGTGAAGGGTATCGGCGACTACGGCAACGCCTTCGGCGTACCCGTGCTCGGCGGCGAGGTGTATTTCGACAATTGCTACAGCACCAATCCTCTGGTGAACGCCATGAGCGTGGGCATCGTACGCACCGATAGGGTGATCAGTGCCACCAGCCATGGTGTGGGAAATCCCGTGTTCATCGTGGGAAGCGCCACCGGAAAAGATGGGATCCATGGTGCCAGCTTCGCCAGCAAGGACATCACCGAGACCAGCATGGACGATCTGCCCGCGGTACAGGTGGGCGACCCCTTCATGGAGAAGTTGTTGCTCGAAGCGTCGCTGGAACTGGCGGGCACTGATGCGATCATCGGCATGCAGGACATGGGTGCGGCGGGTATCACCTGCAGCACCAGCGAAATGAGCGCGAAGGGCGGGTGCGGCATGGACATTCAACTGGATAGGGTGCCCACACGCCAAGCGGGAATGCGCGCCTGGGAGATCCTCCTCAGCGAAAGCCAGGAACGGATGCTCGTGGTGGTGAAGAAGGGCCGCGAAGCCGAGGTGAAGGCCATCTTCGATAAGTGGGACCTCAACTGTGTGGAGATCGGGACGGTCACCCAGGGAGATGCGTTGCGCTATTTCCATGGCGGTGAGCTGGTGGCCCAAGTACCCGCCGAAAGCCTGGTGCTCGGCGGTGGCGCTCCGGTGTACGAACGCGAGCAGAAGGAGCCCGCGTACATCAAGGAGAATGCGAAGTTCCGGACCGACGATGTGGACGAACCCGATGACCTGCGTCGCGTGGCCTACGACCTGCTCGCCAGCCCCAACATCGCCAGCAAACGCTGGGTGAGCGAGCAGTACGACACCATGGTGCGCACCAACAACATGAGCACCAATGCCCCCAGTGATGCGGGCCTGGTGCTGATCAAGGAAACGGGCAAAGGCCTCGCCGTTACCGTGGATTGCAACGGCCGCTATGTGCATGCCGACCCGTACAAGGGCGCCATGATCGCCGTGAGCGAAGCCGCGCGCAACATCGCCTGCACCGGCGGCGAACCCTGCGGCGTTACCAACTGCCTCAACTTCGGCAATCCGTACGATCCCGAGGTGTATTGGCAGTTCGCGCAAGCGATCAAGGGCATGGGCGATGCTTGTCGCGCCTATG
>JADLAI010000140.1 GCA_020848295.1 Flavobacteriales bacterium | reverse complement strand
TCGGCTTGCATCCGTTTCTGCGCGGTCTCCAGGTCCTTCAGGGCGCCTTCCATATCCAGGTTGGCTTCCTTGCATTCCGCACGCAACAGCAGCGCCCCTATGTCCTTGGGGTCTTCAAGCAGGATTCGATTGAGGTCGTTCACCGCATTCTGGTGCTGGCCGAAACCATGGTAGTACCGGGCACGCTGGAGGAACACCGCATGGTCCGTGCGACCAAGGGCCACGCACCGGCTGATGTCGTCGATGGCCTTGGCATACTCCTTCTGTGCCGCATAAGCCTTGCTGCGCCAGAACAGTGCATCAGTGCTTTGTGGATTCAACTCCAAGGCGAGGCGGCACTTGTCAATGGCCTTCTCCAAGGTCCGCATCTGCATGGTGGGACCGGTATAACGCTCGTAAAGCGCCAATTGCACCTCGGCCTGTGCGATGTATGCCGGCTCATAGAGGTGGTTCCATTCGATCACACGGTCCAGGTCGCTTTCGGCCGTGGTGTAATCGCGCAACGCGGTTCGGACGAGGCCCCGGAGGTAGTACGTATCGGTGGTGCCTTTAAGGGATACGGCCGCGTCGGCCGCTGTACTGGCACAATCCAGGTCGCCCAACGCAAGGCAGGCGCGCACCCTGGCCTGTAGCGCTCGCATGCTGCGACCGTCCTTCTTCAACGCGATCTCCGCAAGCTGGCGGGCCACCAGTGGGCTGTCCACTTCCAGGTAGGCCATGGCCGCTTCGGCTCCCAAGGCGGCATCCTCCGGCACCAGTTCCGCGATGCGTCGTCGATCCTGGGCGACCGCCTGCTCATTCCCAAGAAGTGCGTTCACTGCGGCGCGTGCCTCGTAGGCTTTCACCAGCTTGGGGTCCACCGCGATCGCCAGTCCATATTTCTCCAGGGCCAGTTCCGAGCGACCCTCCTTCTGAAGGGCATCACCTTCCTTGAGGAAGGCTTTGCCCCCTTGGGCGTAGGAGATCCGGGACACCCAGGGAAGCAGGAGAAGAAGGAGGTAGGATCGCTTCATGGAGAGTTGGGAAGCGAAATTAGGGCCGAATGCTGACGGTCGTCATTCCGACCAAACACCAACCACCTGGTCGATGGCCTGCCACGAGGGTCTCACTCCGCACTCTTCGCAAAGTGGGCCATCACCTCCGGCGTGACCCCGGTGCTGCTGAAACCCCCATCGTGAAACAGGTTCTGCATCGTAACGAACCGGGTGAAGTCGCTGAAAAGGGAGATGCAGTACTGGGCACAGGCTTCGGCGGGTGCATTCCCCAAGGGGCTCATCTCCTGTGCAAAACCGAAGAAACCATCAAACCCCTTGATCCCGCTTCCCGCTGTGGTCAAGGTCGGGCTTTGGCTCACCGTATTCACGCGCACCTTCTTCTCCTTGCCCAATTGGTAGCCCCAGCTGCGGGCGATCGACTCCAGTAGGGCCTTGGCATCGGCCATGTCCCCATAGCTGGGGAACACACGCTGGGCGGCGATGTAGCTCAAGGCCACCACACTGCCCCATTCGGAGAGGGCGTTCAGTTTATGCGCGGCCTGTAACATGCGGTGGAAGCTCATGGCGCTCACATCCAACGTCTGCTTGTACCACTCGTAGTTCAGGTCGTCGTACTTGCGGCCTTTGCGCACGTTGGGGCTCATGCCGATGCTGTGGAGTACGAAATCCACAGGGCCGCCAAGGGTCGCTTGTGCATCCTTGAAAAGTTGTTCCAGGTCGGCATCGTTCGTGGCATCGGCCGGTACCACTTTGGCCCTCGTACGCTCGGCCAACGTGTTGATCTCGCCCATCCGCATGGCCACTGGCGCATTGGAGAGCACGAAAGAAGCCCCCTCGGCATGAGCCAGTTCCGCCACCTTCCAGGCGATGCTATGTTCGTTGAGGGCACCCGTGATGATGCCGCGCTTCCCGTTGAGTAGTCCGTGAGCCATGGTTTTCGATCGAAGGCGGTGAAGTTAATCGGGACTGACCAATTCGGGCATGGATCGCCCCCGGACCCACGATCGACCCTGTGCGATCCGGCCACATCCTCCTATATTGCATCCTTGCTTTTCGCTCCTTAACCCACCTTCGACCATGAGGACCCTCATCTGCTGCATTGCAACCTGGACCGTCGGCACCGCGTATTCCCAGTGTGTCAGCAGTTTCCCTGCGAACGAACCCTTCACCTCATTCGCCGTGGGTACCGATGGCACCATGGCCAATAACTGGTCCAACCTTTCCGGAGACAACCTGAATTGGTGGGGCGATGATAACGGCACCCCGACAGCGGATAGTGGCCCGATCGGCGACCACACCACGCTGAATACACAGGGCAGGTATGTCTATGTATCGGCCGCTGCGGCGGGTGCCACCCCAGCCAAGTCCGCCATCCTGCAATCGCCCTGTTTCGACCTTACCGGGCTGAGCAGCCCCTACCTCACATTCTGGTACCACATGGATGGGGACCAGCAGGGGAGCCTTGCCGTGGATATCAATGAGAACGGCTCGATCAGCAGCGGCGTGTGGACCGTGAGCGGTCCACAAGGGCACCGCTGGAAACAAGGGTGGTTGGACCTGGGTGCGTACAGCGACCAAGCGAACCTGCGGATCCATTTCCGGGCAACCACCGGAACAGGGGTTCGCAGCGACATCGCCATCGACGATGTGTTCGTGGGGAACCTTACGCCCGTGCTGGGGTGCAACGAAGCCACGGCCACCAACTTCAACAGCGGGGTGAACATCAACAACGGCACTTGCGATTATTCGTGCGGCTCCGGGCAACAACGGGTCAGGATCGAGATCGTGCGCGACCGCTATCCGAGTGAGACATCCTGGACGTTGACCAACGGCTCCAGCGGCACCGTACTGGCCAGTGGTAACAACAGCACCAACCCCAACGGAACGACCCTTTGCGTGCCGCAGAACACCTGCCTGGTCTTCCGGATCAACGACAGTTATGGCGATGGGATCTGTTGCGGCTATGGCAATGGGGAGTACCGCGTGTACCTGGGCAACACCTTGATCAAGAAAGGTGGGTCCTTCTCCAACTTCGAGGAGACGGATTTCAATTGCCCCCCCGGATTCAGTTGCCAAACCGCTCTTCCGGTCACCCTCGCACCGATCGGGTCCACCTATCCGGTCACCCTCGCCACCTTCACCACTGCCGATATTGAGCAGTGGTACGACTTCACTCCTCCGCAGACCGGGGCATATACCATCACCACGTGCGGCAGCAATACCTGCGACACCCGGCTGTGGGTGTATGACATGGCCTGCAACCAGATCCAACTGCATGATGGGATCGAAGGGGTCACCTTCGGGGATGACAATGAAGGAGGTTGTGGCCTGCAAGCCGTGGTGAACGCCAACATGCCCGGCGGTGTCGTACATCACCTGCGCGTTGGGGACAACGCCGGTGCGTGCAATGGGGCGGTGACCGTATCGATCATCTACAATGGACCGGTCGTGGGCTGCATGAACTACCAGTCGTGCAATTACAACCCCTTGGCCACGGTGGCCTGTACGGACTGCTGCATCGCTTTCGGCGACCCGGCCTGCCCGGAAGGACCGGACCTCACCATGAGTTCCTCGGCCCTGCAAAGCAGTATGACGATGAGCACGGTGAACATAACCGACGTATGTGCTCCCGTGGAAGGCTGCACCGGCGGCCTGGGCCAACGGTATGTGATCCGGTTCACCACCCGGATCGAGAACATCGGCACCACGGATTACTACATCGGAAGCCCCAATGCACAACCGCAGATGTTCAATACGAACAACTGCCATGGCCACGCGCACTATTCCGGCTACGCGGACTACATCCTCTTCGATCAGGACGGGAATGCGATCCCCGTGGGTTTCAAGAACGGCTTCTGTGTGATCGATGTGGGTTGTTTCCCAGGTAATACGGGGCAGTTCGGGTGCAGTAACATGGGGATCAGCAAAGGGTGTTACGATGTGTACAGTTCGGGCACCACCTGCAACTGGATCGATGTGACCAATGTGCCCGCAGGGACGTACACCCTGGTGCTGCGAACGAACTGGCAGCGCCGACCCGATGCCCTGGGCCGCTACGAACGCGACCACACGAACAACTTCGCCCAGGTGTGCATCAACCTGACACGCAACGCACAGGATGTGCCCTCGTTCACCATCGTGAGCAACTGTGCCCCCTTCGTGGACTGCCTTGGTCAGGCCTATGGCGATGCGCGGTACGATTGCACCGGTGTATGTAACGGACCGATCAAGAAGGGTGACCTGAGCAACGACTTCCAACAGAACCCAGTGGATGCCGTGACCTATGTGTCCTCCATCCTCGGCGAGGACATCTCCCCCACCCCTTGCAACGACCTGAACGCCGACAACGCGATCACGGTGAGCGATGCCGCCCTGATGGTGAACTGCTACACCCAGCGCGATATACACAATGCCCAGACCATCGTGGACTATCACCCCTGGTGCGAATTCCCACGGGGCTACCTGAGCACCCCGGACCTGGTGGAACTGAGTCTGGCCAACCTCGATCCCGTGAACAAGACCGTGGACGTTTACGTACGTAATCCCACCTGTGGGGTATTGGGTTACGAGTTCACGATCGGTGGCCTCACCATCCAGAACGTGACGAACCTGGCCCCTAACCTGGTCGGGGATATCGCGGTGAGTTCCTCGCTCGGTGGGAACAAGGTGATCGGCCTCTCCTATTCGGACACCTCCCTGGTACGCAACTCGATCGCAGTGCCACTGTGCCGGATCAACTACCTCAGCCTCACGGGCGGGGTGGTCTGCATCTCTTCGATCGTGGATATCGTGAACCAGGATGCGAACGATGTGGTCACCGCGATCGTGGGTGGCTGCCTTGCGGTGCCGAACACGGTGGCGGTCTCGCCGCAGGTTTGGCTCGAAGGCCCCTACCAAGCGGGCACCGGCATGATGCGTGATGACCTCCGCACGGCCTCGTTGATCCCTACCACCGAACCCTTCACGACACTGGGTTTCACCCATGTGGCCGGTGGTGGTGGTGAACAGCTGGGTGCAGGTGTATTGGCCGTGACCGGAGGCAATGCCATCGTGGATTGGGTGCTCGTGGAACTGCGTGCGACCACCGCCCCCTACACGGTGCTTGCCACGCGTTCGGCCCTGGTGCAGCGCGATGGCGATGTGGTGGCCGTGGATGGGACCAGCCCTGTATCGTTCCAGGCTGCACCGGGCTTGTACCGCGTGGCGGTGCGGCACCGCAACCACTTCGGCGCGATGACAGCGGCCAACACGAACCTGGGATCGACCACCAC
>JADLAI010000139.1 GCA_020848295.1 Flavobacteriales bacterium | reverse complement strand
TCGTCTTCCTGCTCCCGATCGTGGATACCAGCGTGGTCACCATCAACCGCCTGCTCAAAGGGCGGTCCCCGTTCGTGGGCGGCCGCGACCATACCACCCACCACTTGAGCTACGCCGGATACAGCGATGGGCAGGTGGCCTTGATCTTCATCGGCCTCTCCCTCCTGCACGTGTTCCTTACCTTCGTGATGTGCCGGTACATCCCGGTATGGTCCGGGCTGTATACCGCCCTGTTCGGTGGTTATGCCCTGGCCCTCTTCCTGACCCTGTTCATCCTTACCCGAAGGACCCGACCACCCGCCAAGTCATGAACACCATGCCAAGCTTGCTCCGCACCACCCTGCGCACCGCGCTGTGGTCCGTGCTGCTGCTTGGCGGCTCGCTGGCCTTGCACCTGTTCACCTACGGCACTTTCGTGGTGAACAACGACCTGGACCACCAACGCGAGTTCAACGACGGCTACAAGGTCTTTGCCCTCACCCTGCCGAACGAGCTTTCCTACTGCGGCGAGCAGGTACCTCTGGACCGTCTGGACGTGCGCGAACGCCTGGACCGCGAACTGCTGGTGAACACCTATTGGCAGAGCAATACCCTGCTGGCCCACAAACGCGCCGCCCGCTGGTTCCCGCTGATCGAGAGCGTGCTGAAGCGGGAGGGGATCCCCGACGACCTGAAGTACATCGCCCTGATCGAAAGCGGATTGACCAATGTGGTCTCGCCGGCCGGTGCCACCGGCTATTGGCAGTTCATGAAAGAGACCGCCATGAGCCATGGCCTTGAAGTGAACGCGGAGGTGGACGAACGCTACCACGTGGAGAAGAGCACCGTGGCCGCCTGCAAATACCTGCGAAATGCCTACACCCGTTACGGGAATTGGGCGCTTGCCGCAGCCTCCTACAACCTGGGGCAAGGCGGGGTGGATAAACAACTGGGCCGTCAGAAGCGCGACAACTACTTCGACCTGCTCCTGAACGAGGAGACCGCCCGGTACGTCTACCGCGTCCTGGCCATGAAGGAGATCCTACGCGACCCGCAGCGCTACGGCTTCCACATCCGCCCCAAGGACCTGTACGCCCCCTACCGCACACGCACCTCCACCATCGATTCCGCCGTACCGGACCTGGCTGATTGGGCCATCGCCAACGGTACCGATTACAAGACCCTGAAACTGCTCAACCCATGGTTGCGGGACAACCACCTGACCAACCGCGAGCGCCGGACCTACACCATCCTGCTCCCTGCGGATGGCTTCAACGCCCCACCCGCGGAGGATTGAGCGAGCACGACCAGCGCACGTGAAGACGGAACCGAGGAAAAAGAAGAGCAAGGCGCCCGAAGCAGCCCCGACACGCATTCCGTTGATGGAGGAGGAACACATCGAGGTGCTCGGCGCTCGGGTCCACAACCTCAAGAACATCGATGTGCGGATCCCGCGCGATAAGCTCGTGGTGATCACCGGCCTGAGCGGCAGTGGCAAGAGCTCGCTCGCGTTCGACACCATCCACGCCGAAGGGCAGCGCCGCTACATCGAGACCTTCAATGCCTACGCCCGCCAGTTCCTGGGTGGGATCGAACGGCCCGATGTGGACCTGATCACCGGATTGAGCCCCGTGATCGCCATTGAGCAGAAGACCATCAGCCGCAACCCGCGAAGCACCGTGGGCACCATCACCGAGATCTACGACCTGTTGCGCCTGCTCTATGCCCGCGTGGCCGACGCTTTCAGCCATGTGACCGGCGAACCCATGGTGCGCTACACCGAGGGGCGGATCGTGGACCTGATCACCTCGGCATATGAAGGCAGGGAGGTCCTGATCCTCGCCCCGATCGTACGTGGCCGCAAGGGACACTACCGCGAACTCTTCGAGCAATTCCTGCGGCAGGGCTTCCTACGCGCACGAGTGGATGGCAAGGTGGTGGACCTTACCAGCCGACCTCGGCTCGATCGTTACAAGGTACACGATATCGAACTGGTGATCGACCGGTTGAAGGTGAAGGGACAGGACCGGAAACGCATCACCGAGACCTGTGCCACGGCCATGAAGTACGGCAAGGGCAACCTGATGGTGGTGGACCTGCGCGATGACACCGGCCGCTACCTGAGCCGCAACCTCATGTGCCCCACCAGCGGCATCGCCTACGAGGAACCGGAACCCAACCTGTTCAGCTTCAACTCCCCCTATGGCGCATGTCCACGCTGCAGTGGTCTGGGGCAGGTGACCGAGGTGGCCCTGGACCGGATCATCCCCGACCGCAGCAAGAGCGTGAAACGCGGGGCCATCGTCCCCCTGGGCGCATACAAGGGTTCATGGGTCTTCAAGCAGATCGAAGCCGTGCTGCAAGCGCATGGCCATGACCTGAACACGCCGCTGGAGGAGATCGATGAACCCGTGCTGATGGCCTTGCTCAATGGGATGGATGAGCCATTGAAGGTGACAAGCAATGTGGGACTGAGCGATCGCAACGTACGCTTCGAGGGCATCATCCCCTACATCCTTGAACAGGCCGAGGCCGGGACCAGGACCGTGCAGAAGTGGGCCACCAGCTTCACCCACATGGTCGCCTGTCCGGAATGTGATGGCAGCCGGTTGAAGAAGACCGCACTGTTCTTCCGCATCGATGGAAAGAACATCCACGAGCTGTCATCGATGAGCATCGCGGACCTGCACGCCTTCATGACCGGCCTGGACGAGCGCTTGGAGGAGAAGAAGGGCTTGATCGCGCGCGAGGCCGTGAAGGAGATCGCCGCTCGCAGTGGCTTCCTGCTCGATGTGGGCCTTGAATACCTGACCCTGGACCGCAGCGCGCGCACCCTGAGCGGTGGTGAGGCCCAACGCATCCGCCTGGCCACACAGATCGGCAGCCAGCTCACCGGTGTGCTCTACATCCTGGACGAACCGAGCATCGGCCTGCACCAACGCGACGACCAGCGCCTGATCGGCAGCCTGCGCAGCCTGCGCGATGGCGGCAACAGCGTGCTGGTGGTGGAGCACGACAAGGAGATGATGCGCAGTGCCGATCACGTGATCGACATCGGCCCCGGAGCGGGCGTACACGGCGGACGCATCGTGGCACAGGGACCGCCGGACGAACTTGCAACCGGAGAAAGCAGCACCGCCCGCTACCTGCGCAATGAATTGCGGATCCCCGTACCGAAAGAACGGCGACCCGGCAACGGCGAGCGTTTGGTGCTGCGCGGTGCCTCCGGGCACAACCTCAAGAGCGTGGACGTGGACTTCCCCCTGGGCAAGTTCATCTGTGTGACCGGCGTGAGCGGCAGCGGCAAGAGCACCCTCATCGGCGATACGTTGTACCCTATCCTGAGCAAGCACTTCCACCGCAGCGATGTACACCCCCTGCCCCACGCCAAGGTGGAGGGCCTCCAGCATATCGACAAGGTGATCGAGGTGGACCAAAGCCCCATCGGCCGTACACCACGCAGCAACCCGGCCACCTATACCGGGCTCTTCGACCACATCCGTGAACTGTACACCCAGTTGCCCAGTGCCAAGATCCGCGGGTACAAGCCGGGCCGCTTCAGCTTCAACACACCCGGTGGACGCTGCGAAGCCTGCAAAGGTGCCGGGGTACGGGTGATCGAGATGAATTTCCTCCCCGATGTGAGCGTACCGTGCGAGACCTGCCGCGGGCGAAGATTCGACCGGGAGACCCTGGAGGTGCGCTACAAGGGCAAGAGCATCGCCGATGTGCTCGCCATGCCGGTGGAGGAGGCGCTCCAGGTGTTCGGGGACATCCCGTACATCGCCTCGAAACTGCGTACGCTGATGGATGTGGGACTCGGCTACGTGACCCTGGGCCAAAGCAGTACCACCTTGAGCGGCGGCGAGGCCCAACGCATCAAACTGGCCACCGAACTGAGCAAACGCGATACCGGCCGCACCTTCTACATCCTGGACGAACCCACCACGGGCCTGCACTTCGAGGATGTGCGCCAACTGATCCATGTATTGGACCGCCTGGTGGACCACGGCAACACCGTGCTCGTGATCGAACACCACATGGACATCATCAAGGTGGCCGACCATGTGATCGACATGGGACCCGAAGGCGGTGCCGGAGGCGGACGGATCGTGGCGCGGGGCACCCCCGAGGAAGTGGTGCTCATGGGCCGGGGCCATACCTACCCCTTCCTCAAAGCCGAACTCAACTGACCAGGGCCACTGCAGCCTCTACCACCCATCCATACCCCATGGCAAAGAAGATCGATCCGGAACAGGAGAGCGAACGTCGCATCAAACGCGCTTTCAAACGCAAGGGCTGGAGCGAGGTGAAGGCCAACGACAGTTGGGCCATCTTCAAGATCATGAGCGAATTCGTCGAGGGCTTCGAGGCCATGCAGCGGATCCGCCCCTGCGTGAGCATCTTCGGCAGTGCACGCACCAGACCGGATGCTCCCGAATACGCCCTGGCCGAAGAGATCGCCTTCCAACTCACCGGCAACGGCTATGGGGTGATCACCGGAGGCGGGCCGGGGATCATGGAAGCGGGCAACAAAGGCGCCCAGCGCGGCGGCGGCACCAGTGTGGGCCTCAATATCGAACTGCCCTTCGAGCAGCAGCCCAACCCGTACATCGACAAGGAGAAGAGCATCGACTTCGACTACTTCTTCGTGCGCAAGGTGATGTTCACCAAATACAGCCAGGGTTTCATCGTGCTGCCCGGTGGTTTTGGTACGCTCGATGAACTCTTCGAGGCCCTCACCCTGATCCAGACCCAGAAGATCGGCCGTTTCCCCATCATCCTTGTCGGCAAGAAATACTGGCAGGGCTTGCTCGACTGGATCAAGCACACCATGGGCGAACGGTACGCCTACATCAACATGACGGACATGGAGCTGATCAATGTGGTGGATACCCCGGCCGAGGCGGTCGGGGTGATCAATACCTTCTACAGCAAGTACATGCTGAAGCCGAACTTCTGACCGGGATAGGACCAGCCCCGGTACTGGAGCAGCGGTGGTTGCAGCATGAACGTCGGCACTCAACTACATGTGAGCCGATCCACCCCTCAGCATGGATGCGTAATCGCACCAAAATTCGACAAGATGTAGCTCGGGGTCATCGCGTGATCATCAACATCCGTGTATCAACGGCCTCACCATCGGCAATGAGTGAATAGTAGTAGACCCCGCTATTCAAAGATCCTGCCTCAAGCAACAATTTTCCATCTTTAGATTCGAGTTGATCAAACGACCGGATCAATTGACCTTTGCCGTCCGAAAGATCAATCCTTGCATTCCGAGTGCCACTCGGCAATTCATACCGAATTAGTGTTGTCGCCGTGAATGGATTCGGGGCGTTTTGATGGAGGTATGCTCTTTGGTACGAAGGAGAAGTATTCTCTTTGGATGATTCAATTCTAACGACATTCTCCAATGCTTCAATGCGTTCACGCAAAATCTCCAATTCTTTGTCCTTCTCGACAAGCATACCATTGTGCTCCTTTACAGCTGCGACCAAGAGTGGAATAAGACCGTTATAATTCATGACTTTCAGTTCAAATCCACTATCAATCAATTCACCTTCCTTGCTGTATTGGTTTGGGTAATACGTATCCATTACCAGGGAAGGAAGAATTTTTTGCACCTCCTGAGAAATCAGGCCCATCTGTTCGCCGGGAGGTAAATTGAACGTCGGATGTAGATCACGACGGTAGGTGTAGACTTTCGGCTCCAACCCCAAAATTGCTTGCAATGCACCCTTCAAGGGTCGTATATCATTTTTCAACCGTTCGTCGCTTGTACCCCAAAGCGCATGCGTCGTAGAGAACTGCGGGCCGTTAGAGTATACCGCCCAACTTGAGTTGTTGTTCCACGTTCCATTCTGTTGATTGATTGTCGCGTTTGCTGTTTGCAGCGCTGCTCCATAGACCCCTGCTTGAAATGATGTCATTCCGGAGGCTATTCCGTACACACCATAACCTGTCGTCCCGGTAGCGGAGACTTCACACCAAGCGCCATAGTTTGTACTCGCACCTAGTGCCCAAAGCTCAGCACCACGACTTGCTAAACCAGAACCATTCACTTTCGATTTCATCCCATATTTATTCAACGCCGGCGCACTGACCAACATTGCAATACCAGTCGCTGAGTTCGAACCAGCCAATACTTGTGTTGAAATGCCTGTTCCATTCACAATTCCAGCCGTTGCGGGCAGGGTGGAACGAACACCAATTCCATTGCTCAAAGACCCATTCCCTTGGGTAAACAAATCAAAATCGCCAGCGATACCAGTTCCACAAGTCCCACCTAAACTGTAAGCTCGCGCAGCCAACCCAGTAATGTTCCCAATGTTCTGGCTGGCACCAGCTTCAGTCCATGTTCCGATAGTTGGATTGCCATTGTTAGGAGGATTCGAGACGACGTATAACTTTGCCCCAGCCCAAGTGCCACCAATCCCCACGTTATTACCTGGTATGGTATTGTATGCAGGACCGGATATCTGAGCATATGTGCTAACTACCAACAAAGCTGCACAAAAGAGTAACTGGGTACGTTTCGTTTCCATGGTGTTTGCGTTTTTCTGATATTTGTCCATATCCTGGACTTAGTCCCTAGTATGCACAAGATAGGTGTGCTTCTGTACAAATCGGGATATTGTTGAAAACTAAAGTCGTCCTGATGAGAAGCCAACCATTGCAGACCGCCAGAATTGAACCGTAAATCACCACCTAAAACCCCAATGCATCGGTTCTGGAATGGTCGGGTTGGAAGCCGTCGCAAGGATCTTCTCACACTGCTTCTTCTGTTTCTCTTGGTCATACCGGCGTACTTGCGCGGGGTGGCCATACTTTATGATCTGAATAGGCCGCATGATGTGGACCACCTCCGCGATGTGGGTGCTGCGCAGAACATCCTCGATGGCGGTTTTGGCCAGGACCCGCTCTATTTGGGCGAAGCAACGTGGTATCCGCCCCTGGTACCCTTGTTCTTGGCAGGATTAAGCTCCGCGCTCGAACTTCCGGCGATGGTGGTCGGGGCCCGCGTGGGCATCCACCTATCCCTGCTTCCGCTGGCGGCATTCGTTTTCATGCTGTGGCGTACCTTCGGGCGTACCGCTGCCGTTACGGGCACACTTGGCTACCTCTACCTCATTCATGGCGATGCACCCACTTGGCTCGCCCCTTCACTCAGCCCCTATCTCTTCGCCATCTGCGCCATGCACGGGGCTTTCTCGCTCGGCCTATACATGGCGTTCGTTCTCGCTCGTGGAACGGCGAAATTGATGCACTGGTGCTTGGCCGGCCTCCTGGTCGCGTTCACCTTCCAAGGACATCCGTCCACGGCCATGATCCTCTGCATCCTGTTGGGCAGTGTGGGCGCCAACCAACTGCTGAAGGCGTTGGGCGGTGGCCCGGGGTACTGGCAGCCGATGCGGAACCTGGGGGCCTTCATGCTCATCGCGTTGCTCGGTGCCTGGATCCTGCTTGCCCCTATGATCGAGGCCTATGGCATGCACAGCCAAAATCCATACTCCACCACGTGGCAAATGGATGGCCTCCTTTTGAAGGATCTTGCAAGAACGCTTTTCGCTCGCCCCTTACTTGCCAACGCATTGATCGCCATTGGTTTCATCGGAGTGCTACGTCGCCTGGACCGTTCGGGTACGATCCTCCTCTTCGCCACCGCGGTCATCATCGCGTTGCTGCTGTGGTCCAGCGTGAGCGCTGAACTAGCCAACAGATACGATCGTTCTATCCTGATCTCGTTCGTGCCTGCGTACCACTTCTTCTTTTACTTGGAGTTGATATTCTGCGTATACTTCGCGGTCGGGGGCTGGATGTTGGCGAAGTGGACCGCAAAACATATCCAAGCCACCGCCCCCTCCTTCGTGGAACGTTGGCGCGGGACGATGCGTGTAGACCTGGTTCCACGGACGGCAGTGCTCTTGGGGCTGCTCGGACTGGTTGCTTTGGCCCCGTACGCCAACGGCTTCGTTCACCGGAAGTATACCAGTATGGTGCGGAAGGCGGCTGCCAGACCGGCCGATGACTATGCACCCGCTTTTGAGTTCGTCCTGACCAAGACATTGCCAACGGATGTGTTCCTTACCAATGACAGGGTGGCGATGGACCTGATCTCCCCTGCCGGAAGGAAGGTAGTGGCGACGAACCGGTACTTCTCAAACCCGTATGTGGACCTCGCTCCACGCGCAGCAGCAAGAGACTCCATGTTCAAGTTCATTCAGGAGGATCGCGTCGATGAATTCCTTTCGCTAGCGGCAACATGGAAGGTTCGCTTTGTTGTGACTTCGGCCTCCCCAGCCCCACGTTGGTCCCAAGTATTGCACCCCGTTCACGTGGATCCGAGGTTGCAGATCCATAGAATTGCTCATTGAGCATACTGCCCTGAACCGGGGGGCTGGAAATTCCCCGGTATCCCAGTCAACAAGTTCCTGTTCGTATCGCTAAGTTCGCGGATGATCCGCCCCCGAAGGCCACAGGTACATTTGGCTCCGAGGGGGTAAGCCTTACCCATAGCGATCGCCGACCCATGAATCAACTGGTACTCCTGATCAATTTCCTCGG
>JADLAI010000138.1 GCA_020848295.1 Flavobacteriales bacterium | reverse complement strand
GCACCGCTCAGGAACACCCTGGGACTGATCACCTGGGCGGCCGGTGTGTACGAGACGGACCAGGTGACCGAATCGCCGTGGAGCAGGCCATGGTCATCCACGCGCAGCAAGGCCGTGGTATCCTCGATCAGCACCCGCACCGTGTTCACACCGGGCACCAACGATCCCGCATGAATGGTCAAACTTGTCGCGGCGGAGGGTTGGACCACGCCGTTCACCTTCCACCTCACGCGCAGGGTGTTGGGGTCGGGGGCCAGCAGATCGACGGAAGCGACGAATGGTGCCGTGTAAGTGAAGGTAGGGGTGCCGGGAGTGAATGAAAGTATGGGTGAGGTATAGCTGTGGATCCGCTCGACGATGGCCTGCTTGCACACCGCACAGAAAGGTGCACCAAGCACCCGCATCGCACAATTCTGGTGTGGCCGGTACCAGGTGTTCGCAATGGGGGTGCAGCAGTGCTGGTGTATTCCGATACCCGCACTGCCCATCCAATTCGTCCACTTCACAAGGGCAGGCGACGTCTGCTGGGTCAGGTTCACCCTTTCGCTTGCGTAGTTGTCGCCCGGCCAATATTCATCGGCCAGGTTCACGAACGAGTGGCCCAGCTCGTGAATGAAGATGGAGGCCGAACTGGCGTGCGCGGATACGGCAGCGAACGCACCGCTCCCGGCTCCTCCATAATACGGTGAATTGACAAGAAGGACGGCCGTATCGTACCATGGCGTGTTGGCCGCGAGGACCGACAGGACCGAAGCATAGTCACTGGTATACAGCAACCGATGGATGCCATTGTAGTCGAAGGTGGTCCCGAAGTAGGTGTTCACCGATACCACCGGGTGTGCTGGTTCCGATACGTCGAACCCGGTGCCCGGATGATCGGTGCCGCTCTGGACCGATGGCACCTTCACGATGAACACATTGAAATGATCCGCATACTGTGTGTAGGGCTCCGTTGTGAGCAGCGTTTGCACCAGTGCCTGCGCGTGTGTCGCGAACTGGCCGAACTCCGTGGCCTGATAGCCCTCGCTCAGGACCACCACATTGATATGCGAATCCACGGTGCCGTTGTACAACAGGGTATCCACGTCGAAGACCTGACCGTACGCACCTCCGACCATGGCCATACCGATGAGGGGCAGCAGTTTCCTCATGGCCTGAACCGTTGTTGGTACAAGCGCTCACGCTTACCGTCGGACAGGACCATGGATACGCTCACCACGCTCGCGTCGGCATGGTCCTGGAAACGCACGAAGAAGGTGGCCTCCTCCTTCGGCACCCGCACATGCTGGAGCTTTCCCTCAGCGTCCACGGTCTCGAGATCCACGTTCAGCGGGTCGGGATGGACCGCGCTGGCGACCACCCTCCCTTGCTGGTCGAGCAGTTCAACCACCCGATCGCCGAATGACGGGAGGGATCCGGGCACCACTTTCAAGCGGCCTTCCGTTGTTCGAACGCTCTTCAAAGCAACAGCCGGTCGTTGTTCACCGGTGCTGTGCCACGTTTGGAACTCCATGAACAGGATGCCGTTCGGTACACGGTCCTGTGCATGCGCGGGCAACAATGTACCCGAAATGCCCAACAGGGCCGAAAGACATGTCGCCACCAGGGCAAGGCTCGATCTCCGCATTGAATTGGTCCTGGTCAATATTACCACGATCCCCGAAGATGGGCCTGCGACCCCGATGGATCATGTGGTCGTTTCCGGTCGGCCCTGCGCATCTTTGCCCTTCCTAACGTGCCAGGGAATGCCCAAGATCCTCATCATCGACGACGAGAAAGCCATCCGCAACGCCTTGCGCGACATCCTCGAACACGAAAAACACGTGGTGGACGAGGCCGAGGACGGCGCTGCTGGCCTGGAGAAGGCGAAGAAGGGCGGCTATGACGCGATCCTGTGCGACATCAAGATGCCGAAGATGGACGGGCTGGAATTCCTCCAGAAACTGATGGCCCACAACGAAGAGGTACCGGTGATCATGATCAGCGGTCACGGCACCATCGATACCGCCGTGGATGCGCTGAAGAAAGGCGCCTTCGACTTCATCGAGAAACCACCGAACATCAGTCGGATCCTGGTGAGCGTGCGCAATGCACTGGACCGTGGTGATCTGGTGAAGGAGACCAAGGTGCTGCGCCAGAAGGTGGGCAAGACCAAAGGCAATGGCGCGCAGATGGTGGGCGAGAGCAAGGCCCTGCTGCGGATCAAGGACATGATCGACAAGGTGGCGCCGAGCGATGCGCGGGTGCTGATCACCGGGGGCAACGGGGCGGGGAAGGAAGGTGTGGCCCGCATGATCCACCAGAAGAGCGCACGCGCCAACAATGCCTACATCGAGGTGAATTGTGCGGCGATCCCCGGCGAACTGATCGAGAGCGAGCTCTTCGGGCACATGAAGGGCAGTTTCACCAGTGCGATCAAGGACCGTAAGGGCAAGTTCGAACTGGCCGATGGTGGCACCCTCTTCCTGGATGAGATCGGCGATATGGCCCTGGCCGCCCAGGCGAAGGTGCTCCGGGCCCTGCAGGAAGGACGGATCACCCCGGTGGGTGGTGACAAGGACGTCGCGGTGAACGTGCGCGTGATCGCCGCTACCAACAAGGACCTGAAGAAGGAGATCGAAAAGGGCAACTTCCGGGAGGACCTCTTCCACCGGTTGAGCGTGATCCCCATCCATGTGCCCAGTTTGAGCGAGCGCGTGGAGGACATCCCGTTGCTCGCCGAGCACTTCATCCAACAAGTGTGTACCGAACAGGGGATCGCACCGAAAAGCATCGCCGAAAAAGCGATCGGCGCATTGCAGAAACTCCCCTGGACCGGCAACGTGCGCGAGTTGCGCAATGTGATCGAACGGCTGGTGATCCTCAGCGGCAAGGAGATCACCGAGGCCGATGTGCGCACGTACGCGGTGCCTGGAAACTGAGCGCCTGTGTGAGCTTCCTTCACAGGCGGCCTCCTTTCCGCCCATGCTTCATACCATCCACACATTCAATACCAGCCGATCCGCTTGGCCTCTTTCCGGATGCCTTCTCCGCGAAACAGGTTCCGTAGGCCCCGCTACGCAACCTGTTTCGCGTATCGTCCTCCGAAAAGATCACAGCGCGGCTCTTGG
>JADLAI010000137.1 GCA_020848295.1 Flavobacteriales bacterium | reverse complement strand
GTGTGAAGGAGGTGCTCGATGCCTTCGTAGGCATCGCCCCACCACCGGGTCCACGGCCTACCGACCAGGGTTGGGTGCTTCCCACCGATCCGAAGTTCAGCGGATTCGTGTTCAAGATCCATGCGAATCTGGACCCGAACCACCGCGACCGGATCGCCTTTCTCCGCATCTGCTCTGGCCGGTTCCAGCGCAACACCTACTACAAGCACGTACGCCTGGAGAAGCAACTGCGCTTCGCCACGCCCACGAACTTCCTTGCGGCACAGAAATCCATCGTGGACGAGGCCTGGCCCGGCGATGTGATCGGGCTCTTCGACACAGGGAATTTCAAGATCGGCGATACCCTCACGGAGGGCGCTGATCTCCAATTCCGCGGCATCCCAGCCTTCTCCCCCGAACTTTTCCGGGAGCTGGTGAACCTGGATCCCATGAAGACCAAACAGCTCGACAAAGGGATCCGGCAGCTCACCGATGAAGGTGTCGCCCAGCTCTTCACCCAACAACCCGGCAACAAGAAGATCGTGGGCTGTGTAGGCGAACTGCAGTTCGAGGTGATCAGTTACAGGCTGGAGCATGAGTATGGTGCCAAATGCGCCTTCCAGCAGATCGCGGCCCACATGGCCTGTTGGATGACCACCACCGACCCTGCTGCACTCGATCAGTTCATCCGGATCAAGGCCCAGCAGATCGTGCAGGACAAGGATGGCAACCCCGTCTTCATGGCACCCAGTGCATACATGCTCGACCTCGAACGTCGTAACAACCCGGCGATCACCTTCCACACCACGAGCGAGTTCAAGACCGAAGTGGCCTGACCGATTTAACAAGACTTTAACCAACCGCCTGGCCAACCACTGCGTAGGAATGGGCCGTCTGGTAGTGGAACGGGTTTTGCTCCCTTCGGCTGCTTTTACTTTTGCCCCCATGCGTGGAACTCTCGTTGCTCTACTTCCCCTTCTCTGTACCACCCCGGTCCTGCAAGCCCAGGATGCACCCGTGCGGGACATCGAGGTCACCATCACCGGTACGGCGAAGGACACCATCTACCTGGCAAACTATTACGGCAACAAGCTGTACTACGCCGACACTGCGATCGCCGACTCCAAGGGCCGGGTGGTCTTCAAGAGCCCGAAGGGCTACAAGGCCGGAGTTTACGCCGTGGTGATCCCGGGGCCGAAATTCTTCGAGATGATCGTGAACGAGCCGACCATCCGGATGACCTCGGACACGGTGGACCTGGTGGGCCACCTGGCCGTTAAGACCTCGAAGGAGAACCAGGTGTTCCTGGATTACATCCGATTCCTGAATGAGAAGAAGAAGGAAAGCGATGCGATCAAGGCCCAGTTGGATGCCCAGAAAGACCCACTGGCAAGGAGCGGCCTTCGCGGGCAACTGGAAGGCCTGGACAAAGCCGTTCGGAAGTACCAGAACGACCTGGTCGCCGCCCAACCCGACCTGCTCGCCGCTGCCCTTGTGCGCATGAGCATTTCACCCGAATTGCCCGAGATCCGCAAGCCGGACGGCTCGCTTGACAGTGCCGCGCAGTATTACCAGTACCGGGATCACTTCTGGGACAACTTCGACCTCACCGACGAGCGGATCGTGCGTGTGCCGGTATTCGCCAACAAATTCGACGAATTCTACACCAAGACACTCCCGCAGGTGCCCGACACCCTGACCGCGCAAGCCGATCGGTTGATCGCGCGGACAAAGGACAAGGGCGAGGTCTTCAAGTACCTGGTGAACACCATCACCCACAAGGCGGAGACCAGTGATATCATGGGCATGGATGCGGTGTTCGTACACATGGGACAGACCTATTACTGCCCAACGAACGGCCAGCCGGGGCGCGTGGATTGGATGCCCGAGGACAAACTGACCAAACTGTGCGAACGTGTGCAGAAGCAGGCGCCGCTGGTGATCGGGAGGAAAGCCCCCTACCTCTGCCTCACGGACACCACCGAACAGAAGTGGATCAACTTCTACGATCTGCCGCAAGAGTATGTGATGATCATCTTCTGGGACCCGCATTGCGGGCATTGCAAGAAGGAACTACCCGAGATCGCCAAGGTGTACAAGGAGAAGTTCAACCAATTGGACATCGAAGTGTTCTGTGTGGCAAAGGCGGTGGACTCCACTTTGATGAAGGATTGGAAAGCCTTCATCCGCGAACATGACCTGGATTGGGTGAATGTGGGCCTTACGCAGCATGTGTTCGAGGAGGCGAAGAAGGACCCCCGGAAATTCATCCCGAAGCTCACCACCATCGAAAGTCTCAACTATGCGGATACCTATGATGTGTACTCCACACCGAAAGTCTTCCTGGTCGATGGCGAACGCAAATTCCGAGGCAAGCAACTGAGCGCTGACCAGATCGCTGACCTGGTGGAACAGCTTCGCAAACGGAAGAAGAGCTGACCCTCAGGCCCTGAACAGGCTCTTAGATTGCCGGTCGTGTCAAGGGGTGCGACCAGTCCCACTCGGTGGGCCACACGACATGATCCCTTGGGGGAGGTATGAACCGTGCATGACCGGCCTTCGACGGGGCGGTCCGTGATAGCCGTCCAATGAGCGTTGATCCTGTGCGTTCAGTACGGCTCCTCGGGACCTACTTTCGGCGGGTTCACCAGGTGGCCTGTTGGCTGTTGGAAGAACCATACCAAGAACCGTTGGATCATGCGGACCGCCCACTCATTCATCCTGCTTGGCACCCTGCTCGCCCTGTCCCCCTCATCCAGGGCCACGGCACAAGAACAACCGCACTCCCTGTTCGGTGCAACGTTGCGAAAGGCGGATGACCCGACCCGGTCGAGGTACCTGGCACCTGCGGAAGAACGCATGCGCATCGTGGCTGTACAGCCCACCAGTATCGATGGCCACCTCGACCTCTCCGTTCCATTGGACATCGCACTCTTCGATGACGCGCGTTACAACGTGCGCCTGCAGCGGGAAACGCGCCCTGTGTTCAGCGGACTGGAAGTCTGGAAGGGACGTGTATCGGACCACCGTTTCGATCACCTGGATCATTATCGCAACACGGTCTTCGTCCTCAACCCGGCCACTGGGCGGTTCGTGGCCAACATCGACACCGACAAGGGCTTCTTCCAGGTGATCCCTACAACCACTCCTGGGGAATACCGTGTGCGCCACTGCAAACCCTTCGGGAATGAGCGCTGCCGGGAGCTACCGGCGTCCGCCGCGGATCGCGATGGGATACTCCGCGACAATTTGGTCGGCTGCGACAGCACGTGCAACGAGACCGACGCCCTCGGCCTGTATGTCATTGATCATCTTGCAGCCTACTCCGATACCGCTGCCCTGGTGGCCGGAGACCTCCCCGCACACGCGCAGGCCAACCTCGAAACGGTGAACATGGGGCTGGCCAATTCCATGGTGAACAATGTGTACCTCCGCCTGGTCGGCATCGCCACCACGCCTGAGAACCCTGGTATCGTTACGAGTGTGCTGGACGACGCTTGGACCTGGTTCGCTCCGGAAGTGGAGGCACTGGCCCCGGATATGATCGTCGTGTTCCAGACCCCGACCGATGCGCCGGGGTCGGCAGGTGGTTGGGGATACATGCCCGGACGCGTCAGCGTGGGCGGCGTGGAGTGGCCAACGGTGTTCCGGCACGAAGCAGGGCATAACGCGGGTGGTGGCCATTGTTACCCGGATAACGAGAACTACCGCAACGGACACGACAACGGCCACTGGCGAACGCACCTCTGTGGCAACGACGTGAATTTCTACTCCACCCCGCTGCTCAATGACGACGAGGGCACACCCATCGGGAACGTGGATCAGGCCGATATGGCCCGCACCTGGGCGGAAATGGCTCCCACCATGGCGCGCTATGCCATGCACCGTGTGCCGTACCACGCAGGCGACCTTTGTGTGGACCAGACCTGCTTTCCGAGCCATTGGGGTGATCCGATCGAACACATCGACCATGTGGTATTCAATACGATCGACAACCTCCAGGAGGTACCCGGATGGAATTGCCCTTGGGTGCCGGGATACAGCGACCATATCGACCTATCCACTGAGGTGGTGCGGGGATCGGTACATGACCTTTTCGTTTCATCGACCGCGAGCTGGGAGGAATCGACCATGCGGGGTTGGATCGATTGGAACAGTGATGGGATCCTCAGTTCCACGGAAATGGTCATGGACCTCGTTGGCCAAGGACCCTGGACCATACCCGTGACAACACCGGTGGATGCTGAATTGGGGGCGGTACGCATGCGTATCCGCATGCAATACGGCCTGGACAACAGTGCGGACCCATGCGCCGGATCCGGCTATTCGTCCGGTGAGAGTGAGGACTACACCGTGATCATCCTTGAGGATATCAGTGCAGGCATCAACGCTACCCCACAGGTGCATCCAATGATCTCTGTCCAACCCAACCCCGCCCATGGTCTGGTCACCGTGCGGATCAAGGACTTTGAACCAGGAACGGTCCGGGTCGCGATCATCAACGCGGCCGGGCAGCGCATCAGCACCATGACCAGCGTGGTCACCGGGTCTTCGGATCGGATCAGTCTCGATGTGGCCTCCCTCCCACCCGGCCTATACGCCTGTGAATTGAGGCACCCGGAACAGGGCGTCTTCGTTACGGGTTTGATCAAGGAGTAGGCGTGGAACAGAAAGGGTCGCCTTCTCTCGTTCTTCGGATCGTCTCCCCCCGTGCAAGGTCGTGTGCTCTTCGGGAATATGCATGTGTACCCAACCATGATCCGCCCTTATACCGGGATCGCGAACCGCAGCCTCGATCCGGGGAAGGATGAGGCATTGCATGCCGCATGCGACACCGTTGGTCCACAGCACAATCCTCAGACCATCCACGCATTCAATATCGGCAGAGGCGTTGCGGCGGTCGCGGAGTTTCTAATGGTCGGCTGAGGTGATCGAGGGCAAGCCTGCGAGGGCTTCATACCTTTTCACCATCCAGCGAATAGTCCGACCCTTCGATGCCACCTCCTGATCCCGGCGATGGCCATTTGCACTCCCGAAGGGGTTCCAACTTCTACTCCGTCCCGCTGCGCCACATCATTTCGGTGATGCTCTGTCCGTTCTTGAAGTAGAAGGTACCCCACTTGGCGATCACCTTGGAGTACTCATCGGCCTTGTTGCCATTCACCACCACGCGGCGGATGATCACCTTGTTGCCCTCGGTGTAGCTTTCCTCCGTGACACCCTCTGGATATTCCTGCGCTAGTTTTGACCGATTGTGATCCGCGAAGGCCCTGGGTTGGCTGGCAGTGATATTGTTCAACCGCTCCATGGCCGCATTACGACTATTGGCGCTGTTGCTGTTATAGAGCGTTTCACGCGCCAGTTGCGCCGCCTTCTCCCCTTCCACGTCACGTTGGTTGATCGCACCAGCTGCCGACCCCTTCTGGGCAAGCGCGGCCTGTTGGTCTCGCGTCTCCACCACTGCCGAATTGGCCTGCGCCGTTCGCTCCGTTCCAGCTTGGATCCGCTTCTGTTCGGCACCGGACAGGTCCGCCTTCAACGTCTCCATGGCCCCGGTCCGTTCCTCCTGACGTTCGTTCCAGGTGTGGGCACGTTCATCCGCCGCCTGCTCAACGGTCAGTTTCACCTCGTACCGGGCATCCCGTTCCTCCTGTGCACGTTCCTGGCGGGCTGATTCGGTCTGTTCCAATGCCTGGCGATAGGCCTGGACCTCCTCGGCTTTCTGTTGGCGCAATTCCTCGTTGCCCACATACAACTCGCCGCGCGCCTCCATCGTTCGTTCCTTATTGGTCACCTCCGTCATCCGACGCTCCGCAGCCTTTTCACCAAGGGCCAGGTCCTCCTGTTCCAAAGCCGATCGCAACTTCTTGATACGCTCATATTTCTCGGCCTCTTCCCGCTCACGTGCCTCACGCATGAATCGGACCGCCTCATCCTCCTGCCCCCCATCGGTGCGTGTCCTGGGCAGTGTTTCCACAGGGGGGGTAACATGCTTCTGCGCCGCAGCCTCGGCCTCCGCACGTAACCGTTCCTGCTCGGCCAGGATCTTGTCGATCTGATCGATCTTGGCCAAAGGATAGGTCTCCTGTGGCCGCAGGTCGCTGGCCTGCGCATATACGGACCGCGCATTGGCATACTCCTTGGCCCCCAGCGCCTGATCGGCCGTGGTGATCAACGTGCGATACTGTTCCTCCAAGGCTTGCGCATTCTCCCGGGCCAGTCGGTCCCGTTCCTCTGCGGATCGGCGTGCGGCCTCGGTATCCTGCTCTCGTTTCAGCCGTTCCGCTTCGGCACGGGCACGATCGGCCTCAGCGGCCAGTCGGGCAGCTTCGGCATCGGCAGCCTCCTTGGCACGCCGTTCGGCATCCAAACGCGCTTGCTCTGCGGCGAGCCGTTCTGCTTCGGACCGTTTCGCCAGCTCAGCGGCCAACCGTGCATCGATCGCGGCCAGTTGATCCTTCGGATACTGTTCGGTCGGTTTCACCCCCAAGGCGGCCGTGTACTTCTCCCGGGCCACATCGAACCGTACGTCCTGAAAAGCCATGTCAGCCTCGGCGATCAGGTCGCGGTAGCGCGCATCCACTTCCTCGGTGGCCATCCGCTTCCGGCGTGCTTCCTCTTCCAAGCGGGCCTTTTCCGCTGCTGCGGCCTCGGCAGCCAGGCGCTGCTCTTCGGCCAGGCGGGCCTTCTCTGCGGCATCCTGCTCTGCCTTCAGGCGGTCCTCGGATGCTTTGCGGGCCGCATCCGCCAACAACTGTTCGATCTCGGCCAGGCGATCCTTCGGGTATTGCTCCTCCGGTTTCACACCTGAAGCCGCACTGTAATCGCTGCGCGCCTTTTCGTGATCCTTCGCCGCAAACGCCTTGTCCGCTGTTTTGATCAGGTCGTTATATCGTTGGTCCCGCTCCTGCTTTTCGCGTGCAAGGCGTTCTTCTTCGGCCTTGGCCCTGGCCGCCGCATCCAACTGTTGCTCGATCTCTGCGATCCGCTCCTTCGGATAAGTCTCAGCAGGTTTCAGTGCGGCGGCATCCTTGTAATCGTTCAGCGCTTCGGAGAGCTTCTTCCCTTGGAATGCCTTGTCAGCCGATGCGATCAGGCTCGTGTACCGGGCCTCCATTTCGGCCTGCTTGCGCTCCTCTTCCGCTTTGCGTGCCGCTTCCGCGATCAACCGGTCGCATTCCGCGATGCGGTCCTTCGGGTACTGCTCGGTGGGTTTGATCCCCGATGCCTCGCTGTACTTTGTTTTGGCTGCGGCATGGTCGTTCTTGCCGAAAGCCGCATCGGCCTGGTCGATCACCCCCTGGTACCGCGCATCCAACTCCTCCTGTTTCCGCTTCGCTTCAGCCTCGGCCTTGCGCTTGGTGATCAGTGCGAGCTGGTCCTTCGGATAGGTTTCCGTCGGTTTCAACCCTGAAGCCTCGGTGTATTTCCTGGTGGCTTCCTCCCATGCCTCACTACCGAACGAAGCATCGGCCGCTTTTATCGCAGCCTGGTACTTCTCGTCCAGTTCCTTCTGTCGGGCCGCTTCGGCCGCCGCTTTCTCGGCCGCTGCTTTCCGGGCCACGATCGCGGCGAGCTGATCCTTGGGGTACTTCTCCGTAGGCTTCAATCCGCTGGCCTCGGTGTATTTCGCGCTGGCCTCGTCCCAGGCTTCCTTTCCGAAAGCGGCATCCGCTGCGGCGATGACGGCCTGGTATTGTGCATCAAGCTCCTTCGCCTTTCGCTCCTCCTCGGCTTTCCTCGCCAGTTCCTCACGTTTCTTGCCGATCGCAGCGAGTTGGTCCTTCGGGTATTTCTCCGTCGGTTTCAGGCTGCTGGCCTCGTTGTACTTGGCCTCGGCCGCATCGAGCTCCCCTCCCTTGAACGCAGCATCCCCTGCCGTTATCGCTGCCTGGTACTTCTCTTGCAACTCCTTTTCCAGGCGTTCTTCCTCCGCTTTCTTCGCCGCCTCGTCCTTCTTCAGTTGAATGGCCGCCAATTGATCCTTCGGATACTTCTCGTCGGGTTTGAATCCACTGGCTTCGGTGTAACGTGCAGTGGCATCGTCCCATTTGCCTCCTTTGAAAGCCGCATCGCCTGCCGTGATCGCCGCTTGGTACTTCTCCTGCAATTCCTTCGCCTTCTTCTCCTCCTCGGCCTTCTTCGCGGCCTCGGCTTTCTTCGTGGCCACCAGGGCGATCTGGTCCTTGGGGTATTTCTCCTCTGGTTTGAGGCCGCTGGCTTCGGTGTACTTGGCGGTTGCTTGGTCCCAATTCGCGGCTTTGAACGCGGCATCGGCCGCTGCGACCGCCGCTTGGTACTTCTCCTGTAGCTCCTTGGCCTTCTTCTCCTCCTCGGCTTTCTTCTCCAGGTCCGCCAGGATCACGTCGATCTCCCGGAGCTTCTGTTTCGGATAAGCTTCGTCCTGGAGGGCCAGGGCCGCGTTGTACTTACCCTTGGCACCCGCATAGTCCTTTTTGCCCAGCAGGCCATCGGCTTCCTTGATCAAAGCGGCATATTGCTCGGTCCGCTTCTTGTCGGCCTCCAGCGCATCCAACCGCATGCGGGCATCGCTGAGCTTCGCGGTGGCCACGGCATCATCCGGTTTCAGGCCCAAGGCCCCATTGAACGATTCCACGGCTTTCTTGAAGTCCGAGGCCGTCATGGCGTTGGAGCCATCCTGCATGAGTTTGACGTACTTGGCCTCGGCATCGCCTTCCCGCTTCCGCTTTTCCTCATACTCCTTCATCAACCGGGCCTGTGCATCGCGCATCCGGTTGGTGTACTCAATGTCCCAAGTGAAGGTACCTCCACTGTATTTGGCCATGCCGAATGGCTCATTCAGTACGGAGTAATCGATCCCGGGCAGGTCGGTCAGGATCGAGAAGTCGATGTTCATGCCATGCCCGCCCTGGCGTTCTTCCTCCGGGATGTTGCGTGTATCGATGGTGATGTTCTTCCCCACGAATCCGGTCTTGGCCACCATGATCTTGTAATCCGCCCCATAATCGAGGTTCACCTCATACTTGCCACTGGCGTTGGTGGGCACCTCGATCAGTTTCGCACCGTTCTTGTACACGATCACGCTCACGCCATCGATCTTCTTGGAACTGGTGAGGTCCTTGACCGTGCCATAGATCATCACATTGTCCACCTGACCACGAACTGTGGCCGTCAGCGCCACGAACAGCACCATCCAGCACCACCGTGCCAGCCCTATTCGCTTGGATATCATGGATCTGCGTACCTCTTGTCGGGGTTTCATCGAACGGGCTAAATTACGAGATCTTTGACCGGGCCCGGAACAAACGAAGGGCTGTTCTCCATGGACAGTGTTTGGGAGGCGGATCGGACCCATGCGAAAGCGGATCTGGTGGTGATCGGCGCAGGTATCGTCGGCCTTTTCACCGCGTTGTTCCATAAGCGCCGGTATCCAGCGCAGCGGGTGGTGGTCGTGGAACGGGGCGCTTTCCCATCCGGTGCCAGCGTGAAGAATGCGGGCTTCGCCTGTTTCGGTAGCCCAAGCGAATTGTTGGCCGATCTGGACAAGGAGGGCGCGGACGCCATGTTGGCCCGGGTGGAGGAGCGCTGGCGAGGGCTGCTCGAGCTCCGCCGCGAACTGGGAGATGAACCGATCGGCTTTGAGCCCACCGGCGGCTACGAGATCTTTCAACCACATAACGAAGGGTACACCGCTGTAGCCGATCGGTTCAATGCGCTGAACGATTCCCTGCGGCCGATCTTCGGAGAACCGGTGTTCACCTGGGATGATGAAGCCATCGCCCGCTTCGGATTGGCGGGTGTGGGACACGTGGTGCGCACACACCTTGAAGGTCCTGTGGATAGCGGACGGCTGATGGACAGCCTGCTCCGCAAGGCGATGGCGCAGGGTGTGCATTTCAGGCCCTTGACCTCAGTCGTGCGCCTCACGGAAGAGCCTGCTGCGGTGACCCTGGCCTTGGCGGATGGTGGTACCATGAAGGCCGCGATGGTGGCCGTTTGCACCAATGGGTATGTCCTGGATCTGTTCCCGGACCTTCCCGTGGAACCCGCACGTGGACAAGTGCTCAAGACGGCCCCGGTGCCTGGCCTCCGGTTGCGTGGCACCTTTCATTACGACCAAGGGTTCTATTACTTCAGGGATCACCAGGGTGGGGTACTACTGGGCGGTGGTAGGAACCTGGATCCGGTCGGCGAACGGACCACCGAGCCGTCGACCACCCCGATGATCCAGAATGCGTTGGAGGAACTGTTACGTACGGTGATCCTGCCCGGCCGATCCTTCACGGTGGAACGCCGTTGGAGCGGCATCATGGGCATGGGGCGCACGAAGGCACCGATCGTGGAACGCCGGTCGCCGCGCATTGTCCTTGCCGTACGGCTGGGCGGCATGGGGGTGGCCATCGGCATCAGGGTGGCGCGGCAGGCCGCCCAGCTCATCGCCCAATGAAAAAAGGGACCGCTAACGCGATCCCTCCCGGAGCCCCCCGCCGGATTTGAACCGGCGACCTGCTCCTGACTTGGGCCACGTCGTTCTGAGCGAAATACCACCCCGCACTGGGCGCGGGATTGCGGAGGAAAAGTGCTGATCTTGCCATACTAACG
>JADLAI010000136.1 GCA_020848295.1 Flavobacteriales bacterium | reverse complement strand
GGACTCTACTCACTGGATGCATTGGGCAACTATCCTCCCGGGGAAGAGGTGCGGCAGCAGCTCGGTACGGCGTCCTTCACGGACAACACCACGCTGAACATCATGACGATGTACCAGATCTTCGCCCAGACACAAGCGCTTAGCGCGACAGTGGTGCTCGGTACGAATACGCGTGCAGGAGCCGCCGCAACGATCGAGGTCTTCCTACTGGACACGGCGGATGTGTTGAACATCGCCAGTTCGACCGTCGACCTGCCGATCGACGGGGTGACCTCTGATCTGGTGACCATCACGCAACAACATGTGACAGCGGGTCAGATCACCATCCCGCTGAGCCAGCCGGTCCCCTTGGCACCTGGAGCTTACTACCTGTGTGCACGTATCTCCGGTTCCGGCACCGCGGCCGCGAGCGATCCCGAAGTATACATCGCCGACGATAACACCGTACCACAGCCGGGTAGTGGCACCATGATCTGGCTGCCCATCGACTTCAACGACGATGGCACGGAGGGACGCCACGTGTATGGCAATGGGAATGCGGCCGCGATCCGCTTGAACGTGACCCCCTTCGTAGGGATCGAGGAGAACGACCTGGCCACTTCCGTGAGCCTGTTCCCGAACCCCACCACGGGCCTGTTGACCATCCAGAGCGACCTTACCGGCAAGCTGAACGTGGAGGTGATCGACCTGTTGGGTGCCGTGGTGCGTACCACCACCTTCACCGGCCGCTCGACCATGGACCTGCACGACCTTGCCAAAGGGGTGTACAACGTGCGTGTGAGCAATGGTGATCACACCACCGTGGAGCGCATCACCCTGCACTGATCGGACCTGGAATGCAGAAGCCCCGTGGAACCGTTCCACGGGGCTTCTGCATGAAGGGGGTCATCGCCCTCGCGTCATGGCCTCCTTCACCTGGCGCATGAGGTTGCCAGCGAAGACGAACTCGATGAGTTCCTTGTTGTCGGTGTGCAGCAGTGCCTCCCGGTCCCCCTCCCACCATTTCCTTCCTTGGTGGATGAAGAGGATGTGCTCGCCGGTCTCCATCACACTGTTCATGTCGTGCGTGATGACCACGGTGGTGGTACCGAGACTTTCGGTGAGTTCCTTGATCAGGTCATCGATCACGATGGCCGTCTGAGGATCAAGGCCGCTATTGGGTTCGTCGCAGAAGAGGTACTCCGGTTCCAGCACGATGGCCCTGGCGATGCCCACGCGCTTCTGCATCCCGCCGCTGATCTGGGCCGGGAAAAGGCCATCCTTCTCCTGGATCCGGACCAGCCTGAGGCATTCGTGGGCGCGGTCCTGCATCTCGCTCTTGGCCATGGTCCCGAACATGCGCAGGGGGAACATCACATTCTCCAGCACGGTGAGGCTGTCGAACAGCGCCGATCCCTGGAAGAGCATGCCGATCCGCTGGCGCACTTGGCGTCGTTCCTCTTCCTCCATATCATGGAAGGAGCGGCCTTCGTAGAGCACCCGGCCCTCCTCGGGCTGGTACAGCCCCACCATGCACTTGGCCAGCACACTCTTGCCCGAACCGCTGCGGCCGATGATCTGGTTCACCCGGCCTTTGTGAAAGGCGGCATCGATGGCGGTGAGCACCTGCGTGTTCCCGAAACGTTTGCTCAGGCCTTCCACGACGATCATAGCAGGAGCACGCGTGTTAACACCAGATTGGCCAGCAGGATCACCACGTTGCTGTACACCACGGCACGGGTGCTGCTGATGCCCACCTCGCGGGTACCACCACGGGTGTAATAACCCTGGTAGGCGCTTACGGTCGTGATGATGAATGCGAAGACCACCGTCTTCACCAGGGCATAGGTAACGTGGAAAGGCTTGAAGCCGGTCTGGATACCCATGATGAAATCCTCGCTGGAGATCACCCCGGACTGGACCCCGGCCAGCCAACCGCCGAAGATCCCGAGGAACATGCTGATCATCACCAGGAAGGGATTGATCATCGTGGTGGCGGCCAGTTTGGGCAGGATCAGGTAGCTGGCGGAATTGACCCCCATGATATCGAGTGCATCGATCTGCTCCTTCACGCGCATGGAACCGATCTCGGCCGCGATGTTGCTTCCCACCTTCCCGGCGAGGATCAACGAGATCACCGTGGGGCTGAATTCCAGGATCACGCTCTGTCGGGTGGCGAAACCGACCACCCAGGCCTGAATGAGCGGGCTGTCGATGTTCGTCTTGGTCTGGATGGTGATCACCGCACCCATGAACGCACTGAGCAGGGCCACGATGCCCAGGCTCTGGACCCCCAGCAGGTCCATTTCCTCCACGGTGCGGCGCCAGAAGATGGACCAACGTTCGGGGCGACTGAAGGTCTCCCGCAGCAGGTTCAGGTAGCGGCCGAAATGAACGATCATCCCCATGGCACGAATGGGGCGAAAATAGGCCTTGGCCGTGGCTCGCGGACCCTTCCCGTTCCTCAAACGGGATCGACCGCACACTTGCAGAAGTGGACTCGTTGCACTAATTTCATCCACCCCACAACCAAAATGAACATGCGTCCGCTCGTCCGCTCGTCCGCTCGCGCATAGCGCTCGCGGGATCCTGACCACCTGCCTTGCCACGTTAAGCATGGCCATGTACGCGCAGGTCTACGTGATAAGGAATGGGAACGCACCGCTGGCCTGCCCGACGCCCTCAATTGGTCGGCCACCAGCTTCGACAACAGCGGCAACATCCTGGTGACGGGCAACACCGTGGTAGCTCCCGGTAATGCAGACATCCTGCTCATCAAGATGGATCCGCAGGGAAACATGCTCTGGCAACACACCTACGGCGGGCCGGATGGCGCACAGGACTACGGTGTTGCCCTCACCACCGACCAGTACGGCAACATCTATGTGAGCGGTGTGGTATCCAACATCAGCAGCGCATTGGATGTGGTGGTCTTGAAGTACGCAGCGAATGGAAGTCTGGTCTGGAGCCAGCAATTCAATGGAGCGGCCAACCTGTACGATGTGCCCAGCAGCATGGCACTTGGGGAGGATGGCAGCCTCTACATCGCAGGGACCACATACGCCTCCGCAAGCAACCCGAACTACCTGCTCTGGAAATTGAACGTGGGCGGTGCGCCGCTCTGGCATGCCACCTACGACCATGTGGGCCTCATTGATGTGGCCACCGGCGTAACGATCGGGAACAACGGCGACCCCATGGTGACCGGTGGCTCGGCAAGCAGCCTGGACGCCTGGGACTGCGCCACCGTGAAGTACAACGGCACCACCGGCGCACAGGTGGACCTGGCCCGTGTGACCATTCCGGGTCTGGGACTGGACAATGCACTGTCCTTCACCCGGGACAACACCGGCAATGTCTACCTGACCGGGTTCCGCGAAGTGGCCGGCGCAAAAGACCTGCAGACCGTGAAGCTGAACACCGCATTCGATGTGGCGTGGGTCCGCTCGTACGACTACGTGGGGCGGGACGACGAGGCACGTGCACTGGACACGGATAACGTGGGCAACACCTACGTCTGTGGTTCGGTGGGCAATGCCGATGGGGGCACGGAGATCGTTACGATCAAGTACGATGCTTTTGGTAACGAAGCCTGGGTGAAACGGTCCAAACCCGATGTGGCCGCTTGGAACGCACAAGGCCGCAAAGTGGTGGTGACCAATGATGGGGGTGTGATCGTACTGGGCACCGTGTACGATGGAACCAGCACCAACTTCCGCACCATCAAATACAAAGCCGATGGGAAGGTGGAGTGGACGGAGGAGTACGACAAGCTCAGCGGCAACGAACAAGCACTGGACCTGCTCGTGGACAACGACAAGATCTATGTGAGCGGCACCAGCCAAACACCCAACGGCAACGGCTATGTGACGGTGAAGTATGCCAGCACGAAACTGGATAATGGGGTGCTGTACAACAGCTCAACCGGTGCACCCTTGTGCATGGCAGGGCAGGTGCTGGTGGCCTTCCATCCGCAGAGCCTTGACTTGGACTTCATCAACAACAGAGACCTCCAATTCGCCTCGTTGGGCGATGTGGTATCATCATCCATTTCGGACGCCATCGGCAACGCGCTTGGAATGCCATCGGGCACCGCAAAAGGCATCAAGGCCTACAAAGTCCACCGCGATCTCACCTCCACCGATACCATTTCCATTTCCCGCTTAGGTGAAGAGGTACGTGTACCACCGTTTTGGAGCACCCTCTTGTTGGAGTTGCCCATGGACACCCTGCCCGAACTGGTGATGGATCAATTGAATGCCTTGGACAATGCACTGCAATACGCACAGCCCAACTTCGTGTACCAGTTGTTGGGCGACCCGCTCTACCCTGGCCGCCAGCAGAGCTTAACGCCCGTTGTCCCGTATGCAGAAGCGGGCATCAACATCGAACCCGCTTGGGCCATTACCACCGGAAGGCCGGAGATCAAAGTGGGCATCGTGGACGAAGTGGTCATGCCCAATCACCCTGATTTCAACGTTGGCAGCAGTTCAGGCTCTTGGGTTGTAGATGGTAAAAACTACTGGAATAACGAAATGTTGAGTCAATTCAATCTAGAAACGGGTGTAGCCTCACACGGCACAGCATGTGCGGGCATCATTGGTGCCATCCGGAACAATGAGGAAGGCATTGCTGGAATTGTAGGTGGAAATGCGGAATATGCTGAGGCGGGTTGCTCACTGATAACCTTAGGCATTGCAAACGAAAATGGATTCGTGCTTACGACAACAATCGCAGCAGCCCTTCGAGAAGGATCGAATTCATCCGGCCAGTACGTGGATTTCGGCTGCCATGTATTGAACAACAGCTATGGCGCGGGCGGCTTTCCGAATGAATTGTTCGATCATGAGCTTCGGCGGGCGATCGAGCATGTTCACCGCAACCAGTGTGTGTTCGTGGCGGCACGGGGCAACGATGCGAATCTCTGTTGCATACTCCCTTCTGGCTACACGTCTGGTGGTGTGCTTTCCGTTGGCGCCAGCGGGC
Organism: Flavobacteriales bacterium; assembly: GCA_020848295.1. Lineage (GTDB taxonomy): Bacteria > Bacteroidota > Bacteroidia > Flavobacteriales_F > PHOS-HE28 > PHOS-HE28. The sequence goes on along the minus strand of JADLAI010000136.1, from coordinate 1,298 downwards.
CGGATGGCAGTTTGATGACCGCTGCGAATGGCGGGCACGACGTGAGCTACGGAGGCGAAATGGACATCATCGCTCCCGGCGCCAGCGAAATGATCACGAGTACCGCGAGCATCACCGGCAACCCGTTCTTCTACAACGATTGTGCCCCCCTGCCCGCCAACTACACCTGTTTCAGCGGAAGCTCGGCGGCGGCTGCACATACCAGTGGGGTGGCCGCCCTGCTGCTCAGCGAACACAACCAACTGAACGGCTACCAGAACAACCTGAGTCCGGAGGATGTGGAACAACTGATCGAAAAGGGGGCGACGGACATCATCGGCACTCCAATGTCCAACCCGAACTACGCCACTGGTTTCGACAGTTGGAACGGATGGGGGCGCCTGAATGCCGGCGAGGCAGTTCGCCTGGCCAGCACACCCTATCGGGTCTACCACTCCAGCGATCCCACCTCCACTGCGCAAGTGGCCATGCCACCCACCACTCACGAGTTCTACGATAACCAGGGCTGGAACGAGATGTGGGGACTCTTGCCCGGAACCTACCAGATCCAAGAATACCGAGTAACGCACACCTATACGCTGGATCTAGGACTGTTCACCACGGTGGTCGACCTTCCCGGATCGCCTGGTTTCTGGGGCAGGCGTAGCGGCGTGTTGGGTGTGTTCAATGTGCAAAGCATGAACAATGCGGCTTGGGAGTATTCCATCTCGGGCACCGTTGTAACCGTTACGGGCTTCACAAATTGCTTCAAGGTCAGCAACCTACCCGGACAGCCCGAGGTGAACCGTTGGATACCCGGGAACCCGGACGGATTGAAGACGCCATGGTCCTTGCATCTGCTGGACGCGTTCCCCGTAGGATCAGCAGAACCAGAGGCCCAAGAACAACTATCCACCTATCCCAATCCCAGCACCTCGGAGGTGACCGTCCGTTGGCACGACATCAAGCCGATACGGATCGAGGTGGTGGACGAACTTGGGAAGGTCTGCATAGCGCAAGCAAGTACTTCCAAGGAGAGCGGCTCAGTTGTAGTACCTATTGAACACCTCGCCAGAGGGATCCATGTGGTCCGCCTGGTTGGCAGAACATCGTCGCTCGCCACACGGTTCATCAAACGCTGAAGGCCATGCGACTCGTCCTCAGCGTTCATGCACTGGCTGCAGCAATAAGTCTGTACGCGCAACCAACCATGGATTGGCAACGGCTCTATGGTGGTGCGCTCCAAGATAATTGCCACAGCATGGACCGCACACTTGACGGAGGATACATCACCCTTTCCGTCACGAGAAGCACGGACG
>JADLAI010000135.1 GCA_020848295.1 Flavobacteriales bacterium | reverse complement strand
TTGTTCAGCAGAACTTTAACCGAAAGCGGTGGACCAACGACGAGCTCGATCCCACCTATTGGATCAGGACGCATGGGTACAATAGGTCTATACGATCCAGTGCCTGGATCCGCACCATAGAACCACCCCTCCTCCACTATTCCCCCACGTCTGTAACCGATCACGGGGTTTGTGCCTATCCCGAAGTATCCCCCAACATCCGAAAAGGCATCCAAGGCCCCAAACAAGCCCGTTGGGGCATTATTGGGGTCTGTTGGACCTTAACCATGACTGGGCCAAGTTCGTTGATCCTGGCCGAGTTCTTGTGGTTGGCATATTCTGCTGATACTCAATATATTATACCTCACGAACGACTTCGTTTCGTATTGGCGATGGGTAGACTTGATCCAGACAGCCGGAGAGCCTACCTTTGCCGCCCGAAAGAACAAGCCATGAGCACCACATTGAACGCACCGGGCCGTATCGCAGAAACCCTGAAGAACATCGGCGTCAACGAGGAGAACAGTGGTGTTTCAACGGGCAACGTCTGGCTGCGTGGCGAAGGGGGTGTCCTTCCCAGCCATAGTCCGGTGGATGGCGCCTTGATCGGAACCGTGCGGGGCACATCAAGAACCGAATACGAAAAGTCGATCGCCGTGGCGCAGTCCGCCTTCGCGGAGTGGCGCTCGTGGCCAGCACCTAAGCGCGGCGAGATCGTTCGCCAATTCGGGGATGAACTTCGCAAGCACAAGGCGGACCTTGGCAAGCTGGTGAGCTATGAAATGGGCAAGAGCTACCAGGAGGGCTTGGGAGAGGTCCAGGAGATGATCGACATCTGCGATTTCGCGGTCGGCCTCTCACGCCAGCTCCACGGCCTTACGATGCATAGCGAGCGTCCCGATCATCGCATGTATGAGCAGTGGCACCCGATCGGTCCTGTCGGAATCATCACAGCCTTCAATTTCCCAGTTGCGGTTTGGAGCTGGAACACCGCTCTGGCTTGGGTATGCGGCAATGTGTGCGTGTGGAAACCGAGCGAGAAAACGCCCCTTTGCAGCATCGCCTGCCAACGGATCATCGCCGAAGTGTTCAAACGGAATGGTGTGCCAGAAGGGGTCAGTGTTCTGATCAATGGCGGGCGCGAGGTAGGGGAGTGGCTGAGCCATGACGAGCGTATTCCATTGGTGAGCGCCACCGGCAGTACGCGGATGGGCAGGGCCGTATCGGCGACGGTTGGCCAACGCCTCGGGCGGTCGCTCCTGGAGCTGGGCGGCAACAACGCGATCATCATCACCGACAAGGCCGACCTGGACATGTCACTGATCGGCTGCGTGTTCGGTGCTGTTGGTACTGCGGGCCAACGTTGCACCACCACCCGCCGGTTGATCATCCACGAGAAAGTCTATGATGCCTTCGCGACCAAGCTGAAGAAGGCATACGCACAGCTCCGTATCGGCGATCCACTCAACGAAGCGAACCACGTGGGTCCGCTGATCGATAAGGCTGCCGTGGCCGCTTACGAGCAAGCCCTGGATGCAGCTGTTCAGCAAGGGGGGCGCATCCTGGTCGAGGGTGGTGTGTTGGCCGGGGGGGATCATGCGAGCGGATGCTATGTGCGACCGGCCATCGTGGAGGCACGACCCGACATGCCCATCGTGCAGGAAGAGACCTTCGCACCGATCCTTTACCTGCTTCGGTACAGCGGTGATGTCGCCGAGGCCATCGCGATCCAGAACGGCGTGAAACAAGGACTCAGTAGCTCGATCATGACACTGGATCTCCGCGAAGCGGAACGGTTCCTGGGGGCGGCCGGAAGCGACTGTGGTATCGCCAACGTGAACATCGGTACAAGCGGTGCGGAGATCGGAGGTGCCTTTGGTGGGGAGAAGGAGACCGGTGGTGGCCGTGAAAGCGGTAGCGACGCTTGGAAGGCGTACATGCGACGACAGACGAATACGATCAATTACGGCAGCACCCTTCCGCTGGCACAGGGTATCAAGTTCGACCTATAGGATCCAAGGGGAGGCCATACCCTTGGCGCTACCCTTTGTGGTGGCCGGATATATTCGCACCGTTCGCGATGCTTCGTACATCCCCAGCGGTCACATTCCTCTTGGCTGTCCTATTGGGTTGCTCCTCCACTGAACGGAGGGACATCTCACCGCGTCTCGGCACATGGCGTATGGAGCTTGATCTTGGCACCGCGTCCCTGCCGTTCCAGTTCGACTTGCAGCGCAAGGGTGATTCGAGTTGGTCCGCCACGATCCACAATGCCTCCGAGGCCATCCAGGTGGAGGACATCACCCTCGACCACGATTCCTTCCTGATGCGGATGCCGCTCTTCGATTCGGAGTTCCGTGGGGTGGTCCAGAACGATAGTACCATAACGGGGGAGTGGGCCAACCACCTTAAGGGGCCGGATTACCGGATCCCCTTTGTCGCGCGGGCCGGGCAGCGCCACCGATTCAATGGTCCGGCGGATGGAATGGGGCGATTCGCTGGGACCTGGGAAACCCACTTCAGCGCAGGTACGTCGGATGCGTATGATGCGATCGGCCTGTTCGAACAGGGGCCAGAGGGTCGCGTAACAGGGACCTTTGTGACCGAGACCGGCGATTATCGGTTCCTGGAGGGTTCCGTCCATCAGGATTCCATGCGCCTATCCTGTTTCGATGGCTCCCATGCCTTCCTGTTCAATGCCCATATACGGGGCGATAGCCTCGTTGGGCTTTTTCAGAGCGGCACCCATTGGAAAGAGCCCTGGGTGGCTGTGCGCAATCCATCATTCCATCTCCGGAACCCCGATTCGCTCACATTCCTGAAGGAAGGTTATGACATGGCCGACTTCAGCTTCCCCGACCTGGATGGGCGGATGGTCTCACCCCACGATGCCCGATACAAGGGCAAGGTGCTCCTGCTCCAGGTCATGGGTAGCTGGTGCCCGAATTGCGTGGATGAGACCCGGCTGCTGAAGGATATCCATGAGCAATACGCCAATAGGGGATTGGATGTGATCGCGATCGCCTTCGAGAAGTACTCGGAAAAGGAGCAGGCCATTGATGCGCTGAGGCGATTCCGTAAGACCCTGGGGATCACCTACCCGATCGTTCATGCTGGCATGGCCACCAAGGAGGAAGCGGCGAACAAACTGCCCTTCCTGGATCATATCATGAGCTATCCCACCTGCATCTTCGTGGACAGGGCCGGGAAGGTGCGTCGGATCCGCACCGGGTTCTATGGACCCGGAACAGGGCGGCATTTCGAGAGTTACCGGCACAACTTGCAGCTTTTCGTGGAACAACTGCTGGCAGAGCCCGTCGTATAGTTCCCCTGAAGCCGTAGCCTCCTTCGGTCCCGATCAGGGCTTCACCGGCTTATCCACCACGATCCGGTTCTCCTGGTCGGCCAGGATCCAGGCCGTGTTGAAGGCCAATAAGGTGCGTTGGTGCAGCAGCTCTGGATCGATCTTCTCCACGTCATCGCCCGGTTGGTGGTAATCCTCGTGTACACCACTGAAGAAAAACACACTCGGCACACCCTTTCGGGCGAAGTTGTAATGGTCGCTCCGGTAATAGAACCGGTTCGGATCATCTTCCGCATTGAACGTGTAGTCCAGCAAAAGGCCCGTGTACGTCGCATTGGACTGTTCGATCGCCCGGTGTAGACCAGAGCTCAATCGGTCACTACCGATCACGTAGATGTACGGTTGCGAATGGAGATGCGTGCTATCCCGCCGTCCGATCATGTCGATGTTGATATCAGCCACGGTGTTCTGCAGCGGAAATACGGGGTGCTCACTGTAGTAGCGCGAGCCCAATAGGCCCTTTTCCTCTCCGCTCACGGTCATCACCAGTACACTGCGACGTGGCCCGTGTCCGGCCGCTTTGGCCTGGGCGAACGCTTGCGCGATCTCGATCATGGCGACCGTACCCGTGCCATTGTCGTCGGCTCCATTATACACCACCCCGTCCTGCACCCCCACATGGTCATAGTGGGCCGTGAGTATCACCACCTCGTCCTTCTTGTCAGTCCCTTCAATGAACGCCAGAACGTTCTCTGCCGTCGATCGCTTTTCCGCCATTTCAACCACGAGGTCGAATTGCACATGCATGGTCCTGGGTTTCCGACCGCGATGCCCCATACGCTTGCGTTCCTTTCCGATCAGGGCATCCATGATCGGTGCATCCACCAGGATCATTTGTATGCCCGTGGGTTCCGGGATACGTGGCTCCTGATCCGCCAAGCGCATTTGTGAACCGCCAAGATGCAGCTGTCCGGTCAGATCCCGCAGGTGTTCCATGCGTACCAGGACCAGGTCGGCGCCTGCACGCTGAAGTTCATCCATGCGTGCACGCAACGCAGGGAACACCGCTTTACCACTCCCCAGTTCGGATGCATTGAGTAGGACGACCTTCCCATTCACCGGGTAGCTGGACCCCTTTGCGGCCAAGGGCAGATACATCAGCTCCGTAATGGACCGGTTCGCGGTGAGTCCATCCTGGAAATAAAGGAGTTCCTTGCCATAGGTGTACACATCGGAACCGGTCTTAATGGCAATGGTGCCGGTCTTCTTCTCGATCACATCGAACCGTTGGAAATAACCATCCACGATGCTATTCGGGTCCGGTGCAGGTACTGGTGGTATGCCTGCATTGCTGAATTGATCCCTCAGGTAAGCGGCGGCCAGCTTCTGTCCCTCCTTCCCCGTATCCCGGCCCAGGTAAGCATCACTGGCGATCAC
>JADLAI010000134.1 GCA_020848295.1 Flavobacteriales bacterium | reverse complement strand
TCGTTACATCGCGATGGGGAAGGTTTGTATCGATGCTAGATCCTCCGCTCGAAAGGCACACCTTCAGGCCAGCCAATTCCGTAGGCGCTGGCGGATCTCTGCCAACGTCGATCCAGAGACCTCACCGATGCTGCCCTGGATCACCTTGTCGGGTAGAGTGGCCAACTAGGCGATCCGGATCAGGCTCGGGAAATTCAAGCCCATTCGACGGATGTCCGGATGCTTTGCATCCACGAGCACGTCAAGCCCTTCCTCCCGCCGGTGCAACTGCGTGCTCACAGCGCAGACCAGCAGATCGTTGAATGGGGGAACCACCGCTATGACCACAGCAGGGCGCAACTTCCGTTGTCCATCCTGCTGCACGAACGACCAGCGCACCACGTCACCGGCCTTCATTCACCGTAGTTGGGGTTCGGTTCCTTCAGGATCAGCCCGCTGATGTCGGGCTCGTCATCGCCATAAGCCGACTCGCCGAACTGCGCAGCGGCGGCCAACAGTTCCTCTCCGCGTTGATCGATCGCCTCGGATCCTTTTGTGCGCAGAAGCTCCAACAGCCGCATCATCTTGACGAGCAAAGGGCCATCGTTGGTATTCACCAATTCCCTGACCAGTTGGAGCTTGAGCACCTGGATGTCCATGGTCTATCAAAGATAGGGATCGGCTGATCGCGCCTCACACTTTCTTACTTCGTTCTTTCTGGCTTGACCCTTCTGCTACCGGTACTTGAACCACGCCCCGTGGAAGGGGTTGTAGGGTGCGTACACCGGTTTGCCGCTGTCGGGACGATGGGCGATCACATAGACCAGCTCGCGGTCGAGCAGGGCCTGTAAGGCATGCACCAGCGCGGCGGAGGAAGAGAGGCCGTGCTTGCGGATGAACGCACCGCCGGTGGGGGTGTCCACTTCGCCCTCGCGGGAGATGGCGGCGAAGAGCTCCCACTGGCCCTTGGTGAGCGCACTGCGCAGGGTGGCCATGATCGCGTCCTGCTCGCGGATGATCGAGCGCATCACCTCCACGATGGTCGGTCGCTCCAGCGCGCGTGCATCGCCGAAGAGCCGGTTGAAGAGCACCTGCACGTAATAGGTGTGGCCGTTGCACCAGTCGTAGCAGAACAGCGCATCGTCCTTCCGCAGCGTTCGCTTGTGTCGCTTCATCAGTTTGCAGGCGAAGTCGGCGTACACCTCGCGGCCGATGCGCTGCAGCTCCACCTGGTCGGCGCTGCCATAGAAGGGTTTCGCGGCGTTGTTGAAGAGGTCCTGCAGGATGTGGCGCTGGCTGCCGGAGAAGATGCAGTGCACGTTGGGACTGCGTTGCAGCTCGGTGCGGAGCACGGCGTCCATGCGCACCTCGGGAAAGTTAGCGACCTGCTGGAACTCGTCGATGGCGAGGAAGATGGTGCGCTTCTGTTCGCGCAGGATCCGGAAGATCTCCCGGGTGGTGGCCTCCTCCTTGTTGGTACGGCCACGTTCGAGGGCGATGCTGGGCTGGCCGCTCAGCTCATCGAACTGCACCACGGGGCGCAGGGCCGAGAACCAGGCCATGGCGTTCTTCAGGAAGAGCTTCGGGGTGGGGTTCAGCGCCTCGTGCACGGCGTTCAACAGGACCACGTTGAAGGCGTGCGCGTCGTCGGCCGCATAGATGTCGGCGAAGACCGTGCGGGTACCGCGCTGCTTCGCGAGGTGGTCGAAGACATGCCGGATGAGCCCCGTCTTGCCGTAGCGCCGCGGGCTGAAGAGCATCACGTGCCGACCGTTGCGCAGGGCACTGGCGATCGCGGCGGTCTCGGCTTCCCGGTCGCAGAAGAGCTCCGGCGAGGCGTAGACGTTCACCACGAAGGGGTTGTCGATCATCATGGATCAAAAGTAAGACATATTGACTAAATAATATTTACTAATCGTATTCGACTAAGTGATGGGCCCGCCCTCACCCCACCTTGTCCAGCTCCTTCCTCCCCAGGCCCATCTTCTTGAAGTCCGACGGCGTCATGCCGGTGAGCTTCCCTCATGCCAGTGCCGTCCCCGGTCGGGCTCATGGAAGCCTATCACCCGAACGGGCATTGTGAGGCCCCCTGGGTCGAAGCGGTGCTTGCACAAGGCCGTCGCCCGGGAACTGGCGCGGGAGCCCATGGCACGCCACGATCAACTTTGTTCACATTCCATGCCTTCTCCGATGTGAATGAGAAACCATAATCCTACGGTCATGTGCAGAACCCTACTCCCCGTCCTATTGGCGATGCTGTCCATCACAACCTGGACTCCAGCGATCGCACAAACCCCCACCTTCGGCTGGGCCAGATCCCTGGGCAGGATATCTTCCATCGTTGAGGTAGCCGAAGCCCCGGACGGCCGCATGGTCGTCATGGGCATGTTCACCGGTACACGTGACCTGGACCTGGGTCCCGGTGTGATGGAGATCGTTGGTGGAGGCGGGAACTCCACATTCATCGCCACCACGCAGGCCGACGGCACCTTGGAGTGGGCCGTAGCACTGACCAGCACGAGCGGCATCAACGGATCAAACGTTGCTGTGGCTCCGGATGGTTCCATCATTCTCACCGGTTCTTTCCGCGGTACGGCGGACCTGGATGCTTCTCCCACTTCGGAGACCCCGGTCACCTCGAGCAACGGGAACAGTGACTGGGACGTGTTCATGACGAAGTACTCCTCCGACGGCGACTTCGTGTGGGGATTCAGCCAAGGCAGCGCCTATGATGACCTCGCCACCAGGATCGCGGTGGATGGATCGGGCAACATCTTCCATTGCCAGCGAGCTAGAGGAAGCTTTGACATGGACCCCGGCCCGGCCACCGTCACCTTCGAAGCCGGCACTAACGCCACCGGTGTTATGAGCAAATATGCGGCAGACGGCACTTTCCAGTGGTACCAGGTGATCGGCCCGAATGCCAACACCATGCGCGTGCTGGCCAACGGCAATATCATCATCGGATTCCCTTTCGGCGGCCAACGGACCATCGGCACGGCACCGAACACCATCACGCTGGGCGATGAAACGGTGTCGAGCGCATACGGCATCGTCCGCCTCAACGCACAAGGTGTTCCGCAACAAGGGGTCTACGTTCCCGGGATCCAGAGCGTTTTCGCTGCCATCGGAGCCGATGGAGCCGTGACCATGGCAGGCGCGATCACGGACGAATCCGACCTGGACCCCGGACCAGGGACCAACATCCATACGCCGAACGGTGTCTACGACCCGTTCGCCCTACGTGTGAACGCGGAAATGGAAGGTGATTGGGGCGTGTCCTGGGGCGACGACTCCTCCGATGACATCGAGTCAATGGACATCGACGGGTACGGCAACGTTTACATCGTGGCGAAGCTCTACGGTCCATATGATGTCGACCCCGGACCCGATGAGTATCTCTTGGACAACGTAAGCAGTACCAATTGCTACCTGCTGATGCTGAACGCCGAGGATGGAACGATGGGATTCGCCACGCGCCTCATGGAAAGTGAGACAGGCTTCCTGAACGCGTACGGGATCCGTCTTGCCGCTGATGGCACCATCATCACCTACGGTGCCTTCCGCGCCACGGCACCCGTGGATCCATGGACCGACTCCTTCTCCTTGACGGTCCAGACCGTACAGACCGAAGAGATCTATATCTGTGCGTTCGATCAGGCGATCGGCCTTGGAACGCAGGAGGCGCCTGGAACGACCGTTCCAACACTTTTTCCGGTACCCTGCACCGACCGCCTGACCGTGACCGGGCACGAACAGGCCTTGCCGTACCGCATGATCGACATGACCGGTCGCGCGATGCTCGAAGGCCGCCTCTCCACGGGGCCATCAACATTGGACGTGTCCTTGCTTCCGCCTGGAGTGTACCTGCTTCAGTTGCATGATGCGCAACAAGCGACCGTACATCCTTTCATGAAACAATAGCGCATTCATCGCATCCGCGAGCCTGGGGCTCCCGGCATTCAACTCGTGCATGGCATGCCCGTGATGAGCGTAAGCTCACCCCACCTTGTCCAGCTCCTTGCGCCCCTGGCCCATCTGCTTGAACGCAGAGGGCGTTAGGCCGGTGAGCTTCTTGAACTGGGTGCTCAGGTGGGCCACGCTGCTGAAGCCGGTGCGGTGGGCGATCTCGCTGAGGTTGAGCTCGCCATACTTGATCAGCTCCTTCACGCGCTCCAGCCGCTGCAGCAGGAAGTAGTGCTCGATGGTGATGCCCTCCACTTGCGAGAACAGCGCGCTGAGGGTGGAGTAGTCCTTGTGCAGTGCCCCAGCGATGTGCTCGGCCAGCTTCACCCGCCCGTCGGTATCGCCGCTGTGGTGCACCAGTTTCACGATCACGGCCTTGATGCGGGCGATCAGTGCGGCGTCGCGGTCGTCCACGAGCTCGAAGCCCTCGGCGCGCAAGGCGCTGTTCAGCTTGTGCAGGTCGTCCAGCGTGGGTTGGCCGCCGAGTTCCACCTCGCCCAGTTCCACATGCCGCACGGTGAGGCCCTGGGCGGTGATCACCCGCCATACCGCCGCCTTGCAGCGGTCGCAGACCATGTTGCGGATGGTGAGCAGCATGGTACGAAGGTAGTGCAGTGGTGAAGGGACCTCTCCATTCCCGCCCGCGCCCGGATGAATGCGCGGTTCACTTCTTCCGGTAGTCGGCCGGGACCAGCTCGCCGCTTTCCGTGCGGATATAGGTCTCCGCGCCGGGCACGATGTCCGTGTTCTGGGCCGAGACGCACAGCCAGCCCGCCTCGCTCTTGCGCACCACGAAGCTGAAGACCGTTTGGCGCGTGCCGCCTTGGCCGCCTTGGGCCGTTTGACCGCTGAGGCGCATGCGCACATGCACCACGGCCGCATTCTCCGCCAGTTGCCGCACCTTCACCCGCCCCATCTTCAAGGTGGAGTCCTTGAAGATCACCTTCAGGCCGTAGTCATGCGCCGCGAAGATGTCCGCGCGGTTCTCCCACCACAGGCCCACCACGTTCACGAAATCGGCATCCTCCTCGAAGAGCGCGGCCATGAGGTCGGCACGCCGGGCGTTCCAGTGCTCCACGAAAAGCCGGGGCACATCCTCGGGGCGTTCAGCGGTGTTCATGTTGATCCCCGCGTAGCTCATGGGCACCGGGTCGAGTGCAAAGATCATGCGGCTTCGGTGGCCTGCAAGTGCGCGGGGAGACATGCTCTGTGCCGGGACCCGCAGGTCCAACGGACATGTGCAAGGCGATGGATCCGGCCGAACAGCGCCGCCGTACCGAAGAGCACGGCGCCACCGCCTACCTTTCGGGCCATGATCCACACCGGCCGTATCCAGGAGCTCCGCATCCTGCGCCGTTCCCACGACCTGTTGATCCTCGGCGACGAGGACGAGGTGGAGTTGAAGCTCCACGCCTCCGCGGATCCCACGGGCCGGGCCGAGACCTTGCGGGTGTTCGTATACACGGACCGCGACGGGCGCCAGGTGGCCACCACGCGCATGCCCAAGGCTGAGGTGGGGGCCTTCGCGACCATGCGGGTGCATGCCCTTCGCCCCACCGGAGCACTGATGGACTGGGGGTTGGAACCGTGGTTGTTGGTGCCGCGAGAGGAGCAGGAACGCCCCCTGGAAGAAGGGCGATCGTACGTGGTGCGCGTGTACCTCGATGAAAGCACGGGAGAGATCCGTGGCAGCACCCGTGCGAAGTCGTTCCTCGACAACGAACGGCTCACCGTAAGCGCCGGAGACGAGGTGGAGTTACTGGTATTCGGCCGGAGTGAGCTGGGCTACGCGGTGATCGTGAACGGCATCCATCACGGCATGCTCCATAAAAGCGATGTGTTCAAACCGGTATCCGTGGGCGACCGCCTGGTCGGCTACGTGAAACTGGTACGCGACGACCATAAGCTGGACGTCGTGCTGCAACCCATCGGTTATCGGCGCTACATCGATGCGCATACCGCGCTCGTGGCCAAGCGGATCCAGGCCAAAGGCGGCTACCTGGCTTTGACCGACAAGAGTTCGGCCGAAGCGATCCATGACGAGTTCGGCATCAGCAAACGGCAGTTCAAACAGGCGGTAGGCGCGCTGTACAAAGAGCGGCTCATCCGGATCGAGGATACCGGCATCCGGTGGATCGGCTGAGCGCCGATCAGGCCTTGCGCACGTAGATGCTCTTCAGACCCATGGCCCCGAAACCATCGATCCGGCAATCGATGTCGTGATCGCCCTCCACCAGACGGATCCCCCTCACCTTGGTACCGGCCTTCACGGGTTTGGGCATGCCCTTCACCGGCAGGTCCTTGATCACCACCACATCATCTCCATCCTTGAGCACGTTGCCGTTGGCATCCTTCACCACCGGTCCCGCCAGCTCCGCAGCCACCTCCTCGGGGTTCCATTCGTAGCCACATTCGGCGCACATCTGCGAGGTTCCCGTGGGGTAGGTGATGGCGGAACGACACTCGGGGCAGTTCGATGATTGGCTCATGGCCGCGAAAATACCGGTTCTTCGGGGCTTCACCACACCTGCTGGCAGGGCCATCGGGGCCTATCCGGCGGCGGGCAGCACCTCTCCGCATGAATGCACATGATCGTGGCGCTGCACCTGTTGGGATCAGTGGAAGAACTGCAACACCTTGCTCCACAACTTACGGGTGACCAGCAACGGCGGTGCGGTCAGTCCATTGATGCCCCACGAAGCGCGCACCTCGCGGTTGGCCTTGAGGATATGACGGAGGCTGCCATTGCTCATCCCTCCCAGACGGAAACGCACCAGCACCTCGCGCAGGTGCACCGTGGCGATCCGGTGGCGGTAGAGGAAGCGCAGCAGGATCTCGTAGTCGGCGCCGATCCGGAGGTCGGTGTTGAAGTGCCCATAGCGATCGTAGGCGCTCTTGCGGATGAAGGTGCCCACATGGGGCGGCATCCACCCCCGGCGGAAGTTCTCCCGGTGGTAGGTGCCGCTGAGCCAGGTACGATGCACCTTGTGGATGTCGTGCTCGTCCACCATGATGATATCGCCGTACACCGCCTCCGCATGCGAACGCTGGAAGGCATCGACCACGTGGGCGATGGTCTCGGGGGTCATGAGCAGGTCGCCGGCGTTGACGAAGCCGATCACCTCGCCGGTGGCGGCCCGCAGGCCTTTGTTCATGGCGTCGTAGATCCCTTGGTCCGGTTCGCTCACGAAGTGCGCAATGGCATGGCGGTATCCTTCGAGGAGTTGCCGGGTGCCGTCCGTGCTGGCGCCATCGATGATGATGTACTCGATATCGGGATGGGTCTGTGCCAGCACGCTCTCCACCGACCCGGCGATCACAGGGGCGGCGTTGCGGCACACGGTGATGAGGCTGACCTTCATGCGGGATCGATGATCCGTTCGCGGACCGGCTGGGCGGGGTTGCCTTGGTAGATGGTGTATGGCTCGAGGTCCTTGCTGGCCATGCTGCCCGCCGCCAGCACGCTGTGGCTCTTCATGGTGACCCCGAGCGTGACGATGGCACCGGCCCCCACCCAACTGCCGTTCTCCAGGACCACCGGCCTGGTGTAGGTGGGGTAATCCACCTTCTTGTAGTCGTGGCTTCCTTGAATGATCATGGCTCCCTGGCTGATCACCACATGGTCGCCGATGGTGAGCCGATCGAGGTTGTCGAGCCAGGCTCGTTGCCCGATCCAGCAGTGATCACCGATGGACAGCTTCCATGGGAATTTGATGTTGACCCCCGGATGGATGACCACTCCCCTGCCCACCTTGGCCCCGAAGAGGCGCAACAGCATGGGCTTGAGCGACCGGAACGGGAAGCATGGGTTAAGGAAGAAGAGGGCGTTGGTGAAGTACCAAAGGGTGCGTTTCACCGCCCCGGCACCAGGGTCGAAGGTCTTCGTATTGTCGAAGCGACTCAGGTCCACCTGTGGTCTTGCGGTCATGGCCTGAACATGCGGAAACTGCGTTGCACGGGAGCGGGATCGTTCAAATATCGTGAACCCATGGCGTACGCTCCACGCACCCGTTCATCATAGGTCCGCTGATCCATGTCCACGGCTTGTTGTAGCGCGGCCTCGAACCCTTCGGGGTGTTCCAGCGGGAGGTCCCAGCCGGCGTTGGCGGCGAGCAGGCCTTTCCAGGGGGTACGGTCGCTGATAAGGAGCGGCCTGCCTGCGGTGAGGGCCTCGAGCATGGCATGACCGAAGTTCTCACCCACGCTGGGCATATAGAGGAAGTGGGCCTCGCGAAGGGCATCGGCCACCCGTTCGGGGGAAAGCTGCCCGTGCCATTCCACCACCGTTGCGGGCGGTAAGGTCGCGATCGCGCGCTGGCACCGCGCGTGGTAGTCCTTGTCGTACACGGTGCCGTACAGGGTGAAGTGGACCTTCCCCTTCACCCGGGCCAGGCGTTCGATGGCGAACAGGGTGTTCTTCTCCTCGGCGATCCTTCCGAAGCTGACGAGCCTGACCTCTCCCACCCTTTTCGACAACGGTGCCGGTGGCCGGCTCTCAGGCTGGCGCGCGAGGTTCTGCACCAGGTGCACGGTGGCCCCCGCCCCGAACCAGCGCCGGATGTCCCCGGCCTCTTCGTCGTTCGTGGCCTGGAACTCCACGCCCTTGAACGCGCCGAGCCACTTCATCGCGGTAAGGAACGCCCGTTTCTTGAGCCCGCCTTGGCGCATGGGGCCCTTGGCGAGCATGCCGCGCACGGCCACGATACGCCGCACCCCGCTGCCGCGCAGGAGCCACAGCGGCACTATGGTGGACCACAGCGAATACAGCCCGTTGATGTACACCACGTCCCATTCACCGCTTTCGATCAATCGGCGCCATACGGCCCAGGACCTTCCGGCGGGCGATGCGTGGTAGACCCGTTCCCCGGCCTCAGCCGTGGTCCATCGGTCGATGGGCACCCCGGCCTCGTTGGTGGTGGCCATATAGTCCCGATCACCGGTCACCACATGGAACTGCACCTGCGCCCCCAGGTGCTCCACCAGGTTCACCAGGCTCCGCACCGGCCCACCCGCCTTGAAGTAGGGAG